>NZ_WIWH01000032.1:0-67976 GCF_009600035.1 Pseudomonas sp. FSL R10-2964
AAACCGCCCAGCCCGGGCCGGGGCGCAGGGGTCGGGGTCGGGGCCGCCGCCGGTACAGGTGCGCTGTAGCTGGACATGCGCCTGTTGCTGCGCGAGATGCTGTGTACTTTTTCACACAGCATCTGTTTGACCTTCTCGGGGTTACGCGAGATGTCTTCAAAGTTTTTCGGCAGAAAATCCACCGCCCCGGCGTCCAGCGCATCGAGGGTCACGCGGGCACCCTCGTGGGTCAGCGAGGAGAACATCAACACCGGGGTCGGGCAGCGCTGCATGATATGGCGCACGGCAGTGATGCCATCCATCATCGGCATCTCGTAATCCATGGTGATCACGTCCGGCTTGAGCGCCAGCGCCTGATCAATCGCTTCCTTGCCGTTGGTGGCGGTGCCGATCACTTGAATCGTCGGGTCAGCCGACAGAATTTCCGAGACACGACGGCGGAAAAAACCGGAATCATCCACCACCAGGACCTTGACTACCATAAACACTCCGTTAGGCGGTACGGGGCACGAGCCCCGAGGCACCAGAATCAAATACGCCGTGATGCGTAATGCTTGAGCATGCTCGGAACATCCAGAATCAAGGCAATACGACCATCACCGGTGATGGTGGCACCCGACATGCCTGGCGTGCCCTGGAGCATCTTGCCCAAAGGCTTGATCACCACTTCTTCCTGGCCGACCAGTTGATCGACCACAAAACCGATGCGCTGGGTGCCGATCGACAGAATCACCACATGCCCTTCGCGCTGCTCTTCGTGTGCAGCAGATGCCACCAGCCAGCGCTTGAGGTAGAACAGCGGCAGTGCCTTGTCGCGCACGATCACCACTTCCTGACCGTCGACCACGTTGGTGCGCGACAGGTCGAGGTGGAAGATTTCGTTGACGTTGACCAGCGGGAAAGCAAACGCCTGATTACCCAGCATCACCATCAGGGTCGGCATAATGGCCAGGGTCAGGGGCACCTTGATGACGATTTTTGAACCACGGCCCAGGGCCGACTCGATACTCAGCGAACCATTGAGCTGGGCAATCTTGGTTTTCACCACGTCCATGCCCACGCCACGCCCGGACACATCGCTGATTTCGGTCTTGGTCGAAAAACCCGGGGCAAAGATCAGGTTGTAGCAGTCGTTTTCGCTCAGGCGATCGGCCGCATCCTTGTCCATCAAGCCTTTTTTCACCGCCAGGGAACGCAGGAAATTGGCGTCCATGCCTTTGCCATCGTCAGAGATCGACAGCAGGATATGGTCGCCCTCCTGCTCGGCCGACAAAATCACCCGACCACAGCTCGGCTTGCCGGCGGCGGCGCGCTCTTCAGGGGTTTCGCAGCCGTGGTCGACGGCGTTGCGCACCAGGTGGACCAGCGGGTCGGCCAGGGCCTCGACGAGGTTTTTGTCCAGGTCGGTCTCTTCGCCCACCAGCTCCAGGCTGATTTCTTTTTTCAGCTGCCGTGCCAGGTCCCGTACCAGGCGCGGGAAGCGGCCGAAAACTTTCTTGATCGGCTGCATCCGCGTTTTCATCACCGCGGTTTGCAGGTCGGCGGTGACCACGTCGAGGTTGGACAGCGCCTTGGCCATCTCCTCGTCATGACTGTTCAGGCCCAGGCGCACCAGACGGTTACGCACCAGCACCAGTTCGCCGACCATATTCATGATGTCATCGAGCCGCGCGGTATCGACGCGCACGGTGGTTTCAGCCTCGCTGGCCACCGGTTTTTCTGCAGGCGCAGCCGCGCCACGGGCCGGGCCCGGTCGTGCCGCCGCTACCGGCTTGGCCGGGGCAACTGCAGCCACCACGGCTGCCGAGTCGGCGCTGAATTTGCCTTTGCCGTGCATCTGGTCGAGCAGGGCTTCAAATTCGTGATCGCTGATCAGGTCAGGGTCGCCCGCAGGCACCACGGCAGTGACCGCAGGCTCGGCAGGAGCCGCGGTCGCGGTGTCCAGCCCATCGGTATTGAACGAACCCTTGCCATGCAATTGATCAAGCAGGGCTTCGAATTCATCGTCGGTGATTTCATTGCTGACTTCGGCGGCCACGGCGGGCGCTTCGTCGGCCACAGTGGCCACCGCCGCTTCCATCGAAAACTGGCCCTTGCCGTGCAATTGGTCGAGCAGCAATTCAAACTCGGCGTCGCTTATTTCGTCGCTGGTCGTGCTTTGTGTTGTGGCCACCGCCTCAGGCTCGGCCGCGGCCGCCTTGACCGCATCGAGGGAATCAAGCAACTGCTCGAACTCGCTGTCGGTGATATCGGTCACCGGGGCTTCAACCACCGGTTCAGGCACTGCAACAACCGCTGCTTGCACAGCAGCAGGCTCGGCCAGGCGCGCCAGGGCCGCCAGCAACTCGGGAGTCGCGGCAGTGATCGGGCTGCGCTCGCGCACTTCGCTGAACATGCCATTGACCGCATCCAGGGCCTCAAGCACCACATCCATCAGCTCCGCGTCAACGCTGCGCTCACCCTTGCGCAGGATGTCGAAGACGTTTTCGGCGATGTGACAGCACTCCACCAACTCATGGAGCTGCAGGAAGCCGGCGCCCCCTTTTACAGTGTGAAAACCGCGAAAAATGGCATTGAGCAGATCCGCATCATCCGGTCGGCTTTCCAGCTCGACCAGTTGTTCGGACAACAACTCCAGAATTTCGCCGGCTTCAACCAGGAAATCCTGAAGGATTTCTTCATCGGCGCCGAAGCTCATGTAGGTGCTCCTTGAAATAGGCTCTTCGACGCCGGGCAACAGCGCCCGCACGCCTCTTCAAGTCCTAAAAACCCAGACTGGACAACAAATCGTCAACATCATCCTGACCGGATACGACGTCATTACGTGTATCGGCATGAATCTGCGGACCTTCACCCTTGGCCTGGTTTTTTTGCAAATTATTTTCAGCGCGCAATGCATCGCGGTCGTGCTCGATCCCGGCAAAGCGATCGACCTGGCTGGCCATCAGCACCAGCTTGAGCAAATTGCTCTCCACGTCCGTGACCAGTTGCGTCACCCGCTTGATCACCTGACCGGTCAGGTCCTGGAAATCCTGAGCCAGCAAAATATCAGTCAGATTGGCGGACACGATGGTGTTTTGCGTTTCGCTGAGCGTCAAAAAACTGTCAATCCGACGCGCCAGCTCGCGAAACTCTTCGGCACCGATTTCGCGGCGCATAAAACGCCCCCAATCCGCGCTCAGTTCCTTGGCCTCCTGACCCAGGCCATTGACCAGTGGCGTGCTGTTTTCCACCAGGTCCATGGTCCGGTTGGCCGCCGCTTCCGTGAGTTTCACAACATAAGCCAAACGTTCGGTGGCATCCGTGATCTGCGACACCTCTTCGGCTTGCGGCATGCCTGGATCAATATGGAAATTGACAATGGCGCTGTGCAGTTCGCGGGTCAGCTTGCCGACTTCACGATACAGCCCGCGGTCACGGGTCTGGTTGAGCTCGTGAATCAACTGCACGGCATCGCCAAACTGGCCTCGTTCAAGGCTTTCGACCAATTCGTGGGCATGTTTTTTCAGGGTCGATTCAAAATCGGCCTGTGTGCAATCTTTATGCTCCATAGTGCCCCCAAGGCAACCGCTCAACCGATGCGTTCAAAGATCTTTTCGATTTTGTCTTTGAGTGCGATAGCGGTGAACGGCTTGACTACATATCCATTAACACCGGCCTGGGCCGCTTCGATAATCTGCTCGCGCTTGGCCTCGGCGGTCACCATCAGCACCGGCAAGTGCTTGAGTTTTTCGTCGGCACGCACATGGCGCAGCAACTCGATGCCGGTCATGCCCGGCATGTTCCAGTCCGTCACCAGAAAGTCGATGTGTCCCAGGTTGAGGATCGGCAACGCGGTGGTGCCGTCGTCCGCCTCGACCGTGTTGGTGAACCCCAGGTCACGCAACAGGTTTTTAATGATCCGCCGCATCGTTGAAAAGTCATCAACGATGAGGATTTTCATGTTCTTGTCCAATTCGACCTCCAAGCAGTCTTTAACGCACCCATGTGCAGGGCACGCCATTCAATCAATTCGTTTTCAAACACGCCTAATCGACTGTGGGAGCGGGCTTGCCCGCGATGGGGTCGACGCGGCCTGTCTGATTCACCGTGTCGATCCCATCGCGGGCAAGCCCGCTCCCACAGGTATCAAGGGCCCTAGTGCGCGCGCCACTGCCCCAGGCGAGCCCGCAAGCGTGCCGCGCACTGGCTGTGTAGCTGGCTGACTCGGGACTCGCTGACCCCCAGCACTTCGCCGATTTCCTTGAGGTTCAGTTCTTCGTCGTAGTACAGCGCCAGCACCAACCGTTCACGCTCTGGCAGATGGGCGATCGCATCGGCCAGCGCGGCCTGGAAGCGTTCATCTTCAAGGTCGCGCGACGGCTCCGTGTGGGCACTCGCGCCATCTTCATGCAGCCCTTCGTGTTCGCCGTCCTGCAACAGATCGTCAAAACTGAACAGGCGGCTGCCCAGGGTGTCATTCAAGATGGCGTAATAATCATCAAGGCTTAACTGGAGTTCGGCCGCAACTTCATGATCTTTAGCGTCACTACCGGTTTTTGCTTCAATTACCCGAATGGCGTCACTGACCATGCGGGTATTGCGGTGTACCGAACGCGGTGCCCAGTCGCCCTTGCGCACTTCATCGAGCATCGCGCCACGGATACGGATGCCGGCATAGGTCTCGAAACTCGCGCCCTTGCTGGCGTCGTATTTGCCCGAGACTTCGAGCAGGCCGATCATCCCGGCCTGGATCAGGTCATCCACCTGCACGCTGGCCGGCAAACGCGCCAGCAGGTGGTAGGCAATGCGCTTGACCAGGGGCGCGTAGCGCTCGATCAGCTCGTACTGGCTGTCACGGGATGACTTGCTGTACATGCGATAACCGCTGGCCGTCATTAAAAGCGCCCCCCTGCCTGCTGCACCAGGCGTTCGACAAAGAACTCAAGATGCCCCCTCGGGTTGGCTGGCAACGGCCAGGTGTCAACTTTTTGCGCGATGGCCTTGAACGCCAGCGAGCACTTGGAGCGCGGAAACGCTTCGTAGACGGCGCGCTGTTTTTGCACGGCCTTGCGCACGCATTCGTCGTAAGGCACGGCGCCCACATATTGCAGGGCCACATCGAGGAAACGGTCGGTAACCTTGGTCAGCTTGGCGAACAGATTGCGCCCTTCCTGCGGGCTTTGCGCCATATTGGCCAGCACGCGGAAGCGGTTCATGCCGTAATCGCGGTTGAGCAACTTGATCAACGCATAGGCGTCGGTGATCGAGGTCGGCTCGTCGCACACCACCAGCAGCACTTCCTGGGCTGCGCGGACAAAGCTGACCACCGATTCGCCAATCCCGGCGGCGGTGTCGATCACCAGCACATCGAGGTTGTCGCCCAGGTCGCTGAAGGCCTGGATCAGGCCGGCATGCTGCGCCGGGCTCAGGTGCACCATGCTCTGGGTGCCCGAGGCCGCCGGCACGATGCGGATCCCGCCGGGCCCCTGGAGCAATACGTCGCGCAGCTCGCAACGCCCCTCGACCACATCGGCCAGGGTGAATTTTGGGGTCAAGCCCAGCAAAACATCGACGTTCGCCAGCCCAAGGTCCGCGTCCATCAACAGAACGCGCCTGCCCAGCTCGGCCAATGCGATGGACAAGTTGACTGACACGTTAGTTTTACCGACGCCACCCTTGCCGCCGGTCACTGCGATCACCTGTACGGGATGCATGCTGCCCATGATCTTTCTTTACCTTGTCTTACTTAGACGCGGCTACATGCGTTGGCTGCTCGTTCCCCTGCGGAACAAAACCTTCAGACCAGCCGATGTAGGTACATTTCAACGTAATCTTGACTACCTCAGCCGACCCGCTTGGGTGGGCTGTGGTAGATATCAGCGAACATATCGGCCATGGCCTCTTCGCTGGGTTCTTCCTGCATTTGCACACTCACTGCGCGGCTCACCAGCTGGTGACGCCGCGGCAGATGAAGATCGTCCGGGATCCGCGGGCCGTCGGTGAGGTAAGCCACCGGCAGCTCGTGACTGATCGCCAGGCTCAACACTTCGCCCAGGCTCGCGGTTTCATCCAGTTTGGTGAGGATGCAACCGGCCAGCCCGCAACGCTTGTAACTGAGGTAAGCGGCCGTCAGCACCTGCTTCTGGCTGGTAGTGGCCAACACCAGATAATTCCTGGCCTTGATCCCGCGCCCCGCCAGGCTTTCGAGCTGCAGGCGCAACGCCGGGTCGCTGGCTTGCAGGCCCGCGGTATCGACCAGCACCACGCGCTTGCGCACCAGCGGTTCAAGGGTCTGGCCCAGCGACTGGCCGGGGGCAACATGGGTTACCGGCACATTCAAGATGCGCCCCAGGGTCTTGAGTTGTTCCTGGGCGCCAATACGGAAACTGTCCATGCTCACCAGGGCGATATTCTGCGCGCCGTACTTGAGCACATAACGGGCCGCCAGCTTGGCCAGGGTGGTGGTTTTACCCATCCCGGCGGGCCCCACCATGGCGATTACGCCACCCTCTTCCAGCGGCTCCAGCTCCGGCGTGGCAATCATCCGCGCCAGGTGCGCCAGCAACATCCGCCACGCCTGGCGTGGCTCTTCGATTCCGGCCACCTGCGCCAGCAGATCACGGGACAACGGCCCGGACAAACCGATGCGCTGCAAACGGCGCCACAAGTTGGCCTGCGCGGGCTTGGCGTCCTGCAACTGGCTCCACGCCAGCGAGCCCAGTTGCACTTCCAGCAACTCGCGCAAACCGTTGAGTTCATGGCGCATATTGTCGAATGCACGCTGATCGATCGTCGGTGCCGCGGGCGCCGGCGCAGGGCGCGGCGGTTCTTCCAGGGTCGGCTCAATCAATGGCTCGGCAGCCGTGAGCGGCAAACCGGCAAACAGCTGGCGGTTATCGCCGGCCTCGCCTTCACCGCGCAAGCTCAACTCGGCCTGGGCCGAAACAATCCGCGACTGGGTCTTGCGCAGCTCTTCTTCCAGCTCAATGTTCGGCACCCGGGGTGCCAGCGCGGACAGCTTGTAGTCCAGGGCCGCGGTCAACTCAACGCCCCCGGCAATCCGGCGGTTGCCAATAATGGCGGCGTCAGCCCCCAACTCATCACGAATCAGCTTCATGGCCTGACGCATATCGGCGGCGAAAAATCGCTTCACTTGCATAAACCAAACCCTCAGCCGTTAGGGCCTACTGTCGCAACGATCGTGACCTGCTTGTTGTCAGGGATTTCCTGGTAAGCCAGTACATGCAGGTTGGGCACCGCCAGACGGCCAAAGCGCGACAGCATCGCGCGTACCGGGCCTGCCACCAACAAGATGACCGGATTGCCTTGCATCTCCTGACGCTGAGCAGCGTCGATCAACGAGCGCTGGAGCTTCTCTGCCATGCTGGGCTCCAGCAAAACGCCCTCTTCCTGGCCTTGTCCGGCCTTCTGCAAACTATTGAGCAATATTTGTTCCAACCTGGGCTCCAGGGTGATAACAGGCAGCTCGGAGTCAACGCCTACAATGCTTTGCACGATGGCACGAGACAAGCCCACGCGTACGGCGGCAACCAAAGCGGCAGTATCTTGACTCTTATGAGCATTGTTGGCGACGGCTTCGGCAATACTGCGGATATCCCGCACTGGCACCTGTTCGGCCAACAAGGCCTGCAGCACCTTGAGCAATTGCGACAGGCTCAACACCCCCGGCACCAGCTCTTCGGCCAGTTTGGGCGAGGACTTGGCCAGCAGCTGCATCAACTGCTGAACTTCTTCATGGCCAATCAACTCATGGGAGTGTTTGTACAGGATCTGGTTAAGGTGCGTTGCCACTACGGTACTGGCGTCCACTACGGTATAGCCCAGCGACTGCGCCTGGCTGCGCTGGCTGACCTCGATCCACACCGCTTCCAGACCAAAGGCCGGGTCTTTGGTGGTAATCCCGTTAAGCGTGCCAAATACCTGCCCCGGGTTGATCGCCATCTCGCGGTCCGGATAGATTTCGGCCTCCGCCAGAATCACTCCCATCAGGGTCAGGCGATAGGCGCTGGGGGCCAGGTCGAGATTGTCACGGATATGCACGGTGGGCATCAGAAAGCCCAGGTCCTGGGACAGCTTCTTGCGCACCCCCTTGATCCGCGCCAGTAACTGGCCACCCTGGTTGCGATCCACCAACGGGATCAGGCGATAACCGACCTCAAGCCCGATCATGTCGATGGGGGTAACGTCATCCCAGCCCAGCTCCTTGGTTTCCTGGGCGCGGGCTGGCGAAGGCAGCAGCTCCTGCTGGCGCTTGACCTCTGCCAGGGCCTGGACCTTGACCACGTTCTGTTTTTTCCACATCAGGTACGCCGCACCACCGGCGACTGCAGCCAGGCTCAGGAAGGAGAAATGCGGCATGCCGGGCACGATGCCCATGATGGCCATGATGCCTGCCGAGACAGCCAGCGCCTTGGGTGAGGTAAACATCTGCCGGTTGATCTGCTTGCCCATGTCTTCGGAGCCCGAAGCACGGGTCACCATGATCGCGGCAGCCGTGGACAGCAACAGGGACGGCAATTGCGCCACCAAACCGTCACCAATGGTGAGCAAGGCGTACACCTTGCCGGCTTCGCTGAAGCTCATGCCGTGCTGGAAAATCCCAACTGCCATGCCGCCGATCAGGTTGATAAACAGGATCAACAGACCGGCGATGGCATCACCGCGCACGAATTTGCTGGCACCGTCCATCGAGCCATAGAACTCGGCTTCCTGGGCGACTTCCTGACGGCGCATCTTGGCCTGATTCTGGTCGATCAGTCCGGCATTCAGGTCGGCGTCAATGGCCATCTGCTTGCCGGGCATGGCGTCGAGGGTGAAGCGCGCACTCACTTCCGAGATGCGCCCGGCGCCCTTGGTCACGACCACGAAGTTGATGATCATCAGGATCGCAAACACCACGATGCCCACCACGTAGTTGCCGCCGATCACCACCTCGCCGAAGGCCTGGATCACCTTGCCCGCGGCGGCGTGGCCCTCCTGACCGTGGAGCATCACCACCCGCGTGGAGGCCACGTTGAGCGCCAGGCGCATCAGCGTGGCCACCAGCAGGATGGTGGGGAACACGGCAAAATCCAGCGGCCGCAAGGCGTAGACGCACACCAGCAACACCACGATGGACAGCGCGATATTGAAGGTAAAAAACACATCCAGCAAAAAGGCGGGGATCGGCAACATCATCATTGCCAGCATCACCAGCAACAACAGCGGCACACCCAACTGCCCCTGACCCAGGCCGGCCAGACCGCTGCGAGCGGTGTTGATTAACTGAGAGCGATCCAATGACATTGCGGCAAACCTTTAGCAAACTTTTGACGCCATATGCGCCGTGGAGCCTGCCACTGCAAGAAACCTTCCAACTTTGGCAAATGGCCATATGGAAGGCTTGCAGGGTGTGCGAATCCTTGTAGTGCCGATGAGCGCAGCAGGGCTGAAACCAGGAAAAAACGCCGTTCATTGCCAAAGGGAGAATCCTTCCCCCTTGTGTTGTTGCAGCTTTTATTTTGCAGCCGATGGGATGGCTCTTGCTTGGCGAGTCAAGGAAACTCCACCACAAGAGTACCGCTCCCAGCAAAAGGGCCGGCAGGTGGAAAAGTGCCACGTTTACGAAAAAGAGAAAAAGTATATTCCTCCGTTGTTTCACCGTTGATCAAATAGACATAATAACTGAGCCCGGAAGACGGTAAAATAATTGCATCATCACTTTTACGAATCATGGCGATGGCTATATCAGGCTTGCCCGATACAAAACCTTCAGCACTGAATATAGAAGGCGTTGCCACCAGTTTAAGCCTGGCGCTTTGAAGAGCCCTGTCACACACAAATTTTACGCCGACCGTTTTCCGGGCAAGTGAAGTGCTCGCACTTATCCCGATGGCCGCGGGATCCACAGAACCAAAATCAACATTAACGGGCCTGTTATCATTGATAGCACACTCCGCTGGAACAGGTGGTGTTGTGTCCAAACTGTTGCGTGCCCTGATTTGAACGTACATCGAAAATGGCGCATACGAAGCATGGGTGAAATTATACAGCTTGAAAAAATGAAAGTTACCGATCACATCACCCGCGTCAATTTTAATGTTCAAGCCTGGACTTGAAGAAAGTTTGAGATACATACCAAGCCAGAAAAAATAGTTAGGTCCACTTCTAGAGCCTTCGGCAAGGTACCTGCCAGGCCCCAAAGGCCAAGGGTATTCGTTCCCGCCAACAATCATCCCGGAGGAGAAAGCAGAAAATTTTGGAGCCTGATTAAACGTATCAGAGGTTGAAGCTATCCACTCCCGATAACTAAGAGGAAACGTCACCGGGAAATTATGCCTGCACACGGTCGGCACAGCACTTTTCATAGTAACCCTGCTATTTTCCGCATCCAGTTTTACGTCAGTGTAGATAATAAGAGTTTCTGCTCTCATATCCCTCCAGACCCGGTCATCCGTTTGGCAATGAACAGCAAAAGCAACTTGTACAAACAGCCAAAAAAATACGCCAGCAAAACACCTCATAATATTCACGACTTTTGATCCTGTATGTAGTTTTACCTCGACACGCGTCTTGGGGGCATCCAGCGCAAATATAAACACCGCCACAAATCCATCCAGATCAGGTTAAGAGCCCAAGTCAACAACTATAGTATTTTCCACACCAAAGGTGATCAATGATACGCAGTGCAAACACGTCAGTTTATTGTCGGTGCCTCATCTGCCTTTACTTCTCAGCGCAGTGATATGACTATCGTTGCGGAAGCCGAAAAAGCTCCTCCCGCAAGAGTGCTACCCGGTTTTGCCACCAGCACCGCTTCCATTTGAGGCAAAGTTGGGTATGTAAAATTAACGGGACTGTTAAGGGACCAGGTTGCACCCCCCACCAGGAACTTGATCCCGAGATTACTTTTACTGGTCATCAACAACGCGCGATCAAAACTGGCTCCACCCCCCTGCAACTCTATTGTCATGTCATTGGTTGGCTGCGGCCCGCACGTCACTGTATAAGGCACCTGCTTGCGATAATTGACCCCATCGATCTGTGCAGCTACCAGATTGCTGCCGAAAGGGACAGTGAGCGTGTTGTTGCCATTAACAATGCAAGGCGCAGGCGCAAGGATTACCCCACTCACATTCACGGCCACCTCCGAGGTACGCGCCGTAACACTCTGGCCAAGAGACAGACACAGACAATAGCAAGTGATTGCAAAACGCGAAGTTACCGACCTGATCATCGTTGCGCCCTCACTCATAAATAAGCCTGAAATCAACCCGGGCCCGAAACGCGCCATTGCTCAGTGCTGTGGCAGTGCGCGTGGGTTGCACCTGCCACGTCAGGGTGTCGCTGCCATGCGCCAGAAACAAAGGCTCTCCACGACATCCCGGCCAAGGGCATCGGTCAGGCGCAGGCCCATGCCGGTGACACCCTGCACTTTGACCAAACGCGGATCATCCTTATCGGCAGGCGCCAGAAAAGCGACGGACACCACCGGCTGATAGGCACTCCACACCAGATTGCCCGTACGTTCATTCAGGAGGCTGCCGGATGCGCGCATGCAATCGACAAAGCGCAACTGCAAAACCACGGGCGATGCCATATCGCCCGGGCGCATCAATTGGCTGCGGGGCACATTTCCAAGGTCCACGGCCTGGTCTGCCGAGGCCATGTCCAGGACGCAAGGGGAATTGATCAGTGAGCCCGAAATATCCAGAACTCCACTCATCCCTTGAATCTCGGCCTGGCCCTGGGCGGCATGCAACGTCAGCAACAAGGCACTCATGGCCGTCACCGTACAAGGTTTCATGACGCCTCTTCTGAGGCGCGCACTAGTCATCGGTCGTAGACACATTTGCGTCCACCTTGCAGGTGTTGCCAGTGCAACTGAACGCCAGTGCCGGGCGGCCGCCGTAATCATTTACATAGGTCAGCCAGGGTTTACTACCCAGTGCCGCCGCACTCACGCCCAGCTTGAGCGTGCCTTTTGGCGGCACCATCAGCGGCTCAAAACCGGGAGAGGTTTTGCCCTCTTTGCTGCTGCGGACATCGATCAGCGTGATGTAGTACGGGGTAGGATTATTGACTTGAAAGTCATCGGCCTCACGGGTCAGGATCAGTTGTTTCTGCCAGGGGTCCGAGCGTTCCTGCTGGCTCGGCACTATCGAAGCCGGACGATAAAAAAGCTTGATGCGGGTCTGCAGGGCGATCTGCAGGCTGTTGGCCTTGTCGCTACGGGGCGGAATTTCGCGCAAATTGAAGTAATAGACGGTCTCCCGGTCCTGGGGCAGCGACTTGACCGCAGGCAACGCCTGAACTTTCACCTGGCTTTTTTTACCGGGCTCCAGGCGCTGGACCGGTGGCAACACGATCAGCGGCGAGGTGATCTTGTTGCCTTGCTCATCCTCGATCCAGCCCTGGGCCAGGTAAGGCAACTGGGTGTTGTTGTTGGTGATGGTCATGCTGGCGGCATCCTTGCTGCCATCAAACACGACCCGGGTTCGATCAAGACCAATGGCGGCATTGACGTTGCCGGTCTGCGACAGCATCAGGAGGACAAGCGACGAGTACGCGCAACTGAACGTTTTAATTTTCATGACTTTTTCTCGTTATCAACAATCCTGCCCAGAGAGGCTGACGCGGGCATGGTCTTGTCCGCTGCGACCCCCTGGCAGGACAGACTGAGGGTGGAAGCCAACCCGTCGACCGGTAAATCTTCAGGCAATACAAAGGTGCAACGCTCGGCACCACCCCAACTGACTATCATCCGCCCACCGGGCTGAATACCACTGAGGTAGACGCTGCCAGCATCATTGACGATGCCGGTGCCCTGCTGTTTTTCGTTTTTCACCATGGCGCCGAACGGCGGGACGCTGCCATCAGGCAGGCTCAACACAGCCATGGCCTTGAGCCCGGCAATCACTTCCAGCGTGCGATAACCGATGGCGCCCTCTGTCAGGGTCAACTGGGTCATGGACTCTGTCGCCTCCACATCGGCCGGCAAGCTTTCCAGATCGACACTGGCCGCAGTGCGCGTAAAGCTGCCGACATCCGAGACAACAGCCTTGCCGAAGGCATTGCTGCGCGTCGGGCTGCCATAGCCCCGGATCGGCACGCCAGGTACTCCACCGGTATCGATCATCAACCGGGTACCGCCCGTACCCGCAGTTCGATGCCCTGCGCCACCGTATGGCGTCAGTGTGCCGCCACCACGAGCAGACAGGGTGAGGCTGTTGTAGCTGTTCTCTTGCAGGGCAGCGCTGACGGAGACATCCGCCTGATCACCGGCATGGTTCAGGTACCCGCTAACCGAGGTGTTGCTTGCCGACAGTTGATAGCTGTTGCGCTGATCGAGCCGGTCACTGTAGTTCGTGGAATAGTTATTTTGGCCCTGAGAGCTACTGTTGACGCTGCTGGTGAGCGTCCCGGAGCGACCCATCGGCAGGCTGACTGAGAGGTACATACCGGTGTGGTTGCTGGAGATGCCACTGTGCTGGTTTTTCTCCTGATTACGGAAAGCGCTCAGGGAAAGGCTCATGTTTCTTATCGAGCCCACACTGAAATAGCGCGCCAGGGACAAGTTCCATCGCTCACCGCTCGGACGATCCCAATAGGACTGGTTGCTGTAGCTCAGATAAGCGGTAAGCCCCATATCCCGAAACTGCTTGTTGACTGTCGCAGTGTAAAGCGACTTGCTGCCCCCCACCGGACCACCGTATTGGCGCGCATTCAGGTACTCGCTCATGCTCATGTAGTTTTTTTGGGAAAAACGGTAACCCGCAAAGGTGACCTGACTGTCGTACTGGTCGAAGTTTTTCGAATAGCTCAACTGAAAGGAATCGCCCGACAAGGACGTGCCCTGCAGCTTGGCGCTGGCCCGGGTCACATCGAATGAGATCGCTCCCAAGGCCAGCAGGTCGCGCCCCACCCCTACAGAAAGCGCCGTGTAATTATTGTTACTGAGACCACCGCCATACAGGGACCAGCCATTGCTTACGCCCCAGGAGAATTCGCCTGCACCGAAGACGTCGCCCTGCCCTCCGTTGTGAAGAGAAGACGGTCGACCGCTGGCCAGTTTGTAACGCACAGTGCCGGGACGCGTCAGGTAGGGAATGTTGGCCGACTCAACCTGGAAGGTGGTGACGCTGCCGTCCTGCTCTTCGACGCGCACCTCCAGGGTCCCGGTTACGGCATCATTCAGATCCCGAATACGAAAAGGGCCCGCCGCAACCAGCGCTTCATAAAGCACACGACCTTGCTGGCTGATAATGACCCTGGCATTGGTTTTGGCAACGCCGACAACTTCCGGTGCATAGCCACGCAAATTGGGCGGCAACTGGTTGTCATCCGAGTTGAGTGCAACGCCGGTATAACGGAAGCTGTCGAACACGTTCGAATACAGGTAGTTTTCTCCCAGAGTCAGACGCGCCTGCATGGCAGGCAGCGCTCGATAGGCATAAAAGCGGCTCCACTCCAGCCGTCGCGCACGACTGTAGCTTTCGTCTTCGATACGGCCCTGCCAGTCTGCACGCAAGCGCCAGGGGCCCGCGTTTGCGCCGAACGTGCCATTGCCGCTCAAGTCGGTTTGACGGGCTGAGCCCTTCCGCCCGCTGGACTTGGCCGTGAGGTTGTAATCCATCAGAGCGCCCGGCACGCCGTTGTCCCACCGGGAAGGCGGATCCCAGTTCCGGGCGTTGTACTCCAGATAGGCTTGCGGCACGGAAATATGCAGGCTAGAGGTCGCCAGATCACCACTGACTTCCATGCCCGCCAGGCTATTGATATGCAGGCACTCGCCGCTCTTCCACCAGCCGAGCCGAGCTTGCATTTCAGGCTTGAGCCCCAGTTGCTCAACCAGCTCGGTCGACAGGCAGGCCTGGCTACCTTTGGGGTCATCGTCAGGAGGGTAAAAAGCTATGCGCTGCTCAGGCAGCCATTGCGAGTTGACCTGCACCTGCAGCGGATAAACGCCAGGCAAGATAAAACCGCTGCGAGAAAATTGGGACAAGTCGATATTGGTACGATCGCTGAGGTCCAGAATATCGGTATTGAACTGAATCTCATCCCCGGCCCATACCTCAGCGCCCAGCGACATCAATCCGCTCAACACGCCGGTGCGCAGTATCATTTGGGCGGCTGAGAGATCCCGCCCGGTAAACAGCCCGTACATTCAGAAATACTCCAGGCGGAAACGCACCGCAGTTCGGTGAGAACCAACCGCTACAGGACGACCATTGCCAACCAGTTGAAGGGTGTAATGCAGCTCCTGGTCCGCTCCGGTCAGAGGCGCCAGGGGCATGGGTACTCCCGGGATGCTTTCCTGCCCTTGGGTATCGGCAATACGCAGGGCCAACCCCCGGGCCGCTCCGCCAATGGCAAACAAGCGCCCGCTGGCATCCGCCAGGCCATCAAACGTCACCCTTACATGCTGCCAGTCAGGCAAGTAACTGCCTGGACGAAAAGAGTCAGGCCTGGCCAATGAGCATTTAATTAAACGCAATGTGAATATCACTGGCAAAGACTGACCCTGACGAATAAGTTGCCCCATGGGCAAAGGGTCGAATTCAACGAGTTGATAAGCGCTACTCGCATCAAGTGCACACGCAGAATCAACAATTTGCCCTTCAAGTGTTACGCGCCCACCCCCCTGACTTGCTAGTGCAGTACACACACCGAAACCCAACGTTATAAACACAAAGAACGAGGTAACCACTACTGAAATCGAGAGTGCTTTCACAGGAAACTCCCACCTGCAATTGCCCTGCTGTCGAACTTCCTACAACAGGGCAACCGGACAACCTACTGATATGCCAGCGCGAAGTTCGTAACAGCAGTAAAAGTACCTGTACCTACAGTAGTGGTTGTAGATGTTTGACCTTTCAACTGAGCACCAAAGGTCAGCGTATTGCTACCCGCCGTAATACCTTTCGGGCGGGTTGCAGTACCCAGCGTTATGGCGGTGCCGTCGAACTCGGTCAGAAGGATGCCCGCACCGGCAACGCCGTTCAGGGCCAATGCTCCTGGCACTGCTGTCGCCCCCGTACCGGTAAAGGTGGCCTTGACTGTATTGTCGGTGAGACCGGTCAATGAACAACCGGTCAACTCGATGTTGAAATATTGCTTGGTACCGATGCCACCATTATTCAGCTGAGATTTGGACACCGAACCCAGCGGAACAGGTTGATCCACACTTTCAGGTGTAATGGAGCAGGCCGACTCCAAAATTTCACCGCTAAACGTGACAGTACCCGATCCTGCTCCCGCAGCACTGGCAACTGATGCCGAACAAGCCAGCAACACCATAGACGCCAAAGCAGACTTGGCAGACTTCATTGCAACACCCATCAAACACCCCCTACAAAAATGCATTACAACAATTGTTTAATAAACTGAAGATTTAGTTTAAGTTTAAATCCCGACACTTATTCATACCCCAAGGAAATAAAAGCGAAAGCCATTAGCTGACTTTTACCCATCCCCACACACCGAAGTAAGAAGCAACTAAACTAACAGCTAACTTTCAAACAATAAGTAAGGCACTTCCAACTGTCTTGTAGGATCCCACCTAATACAAGATAGATATATAACACCGCACTAGCAGAGATTATTTGACGGAGGCGAATTTAAAAGTAACTACTCGACGCAAAATACCTGCACTCCACCCCGTCAACTGACACGCTACTCGTCACGGCGCAAATCCGCCGGGATCGGCAAGTCCTTGAGGGGGTCCGGGCGCTTGCCCTTGCCGGCCTGGTACTGGCGGATCTGGTAGACGTAGGCCAGCACCTGCGCCACGGCCAGGTACAAGCCGGCGGGGATTTCCTGCTCCAGCTCCGTGGAGTAATAGATCGACCGCGCCAGCGCCGGCGACTCCAGCAGCAGGATGTTGTGCTTGGTACCGATCTCGCGAATTTTCAGCGCCAGGAAGTCACTGCCCTTGGCCAGCAACATCGGCGCCCCGCCCTTCTCCGGGTCGTACTTGAGGGCCACGGCGTAGTGGGTCGGGTTGGTGATTATGACGTCGGCATCCGGGATCGCCGCCATCATGCGCCGCTGGGACATTTCACGCTGCACCTGACGTATGCGCTGCTTGACCTCCGGACGCCCTTCCTGATCCTTGTGCTCGTCGCGTACTTCCTGCTTGGTCATCAGCAATTTCTGATGGCTTTCCCATAGCTGTACCGGTACGTCCACCGCAGCGATCAGGATCAATCCGCAGGCCATCCACAACGCACTCCAACCCACCACTTGCAGGCTGTGGATCACTGCCAGTTCCAGCGGCTCATGGGCGATGCGCAGCAGGTCATCGATGTCGGACTTCAACACCAGCAAGGCCACGATCAGGATGATAAAGAATTTGGCCAGGGCCTTGAGCAGCTCCACCAGCGCCTTGGCCGAGAACATGCGCTTGATCCCGGCGGCCGGGTTCATGCGGCTGAATTTCGGCGCCAGGCTGCCCGCAGCAAAGAGCCAGCCGCCAAGGGATATCGGGCCGACCAGGGCCGCGATCAACAACGTGATCAGTACTGGCTGCACCGCGATCAAGGCGATTTTCCCTGAATGCAGCAGAAACGCGCCCATGGAATCCGGATTAAGCAGCACTTCGCGGCTCAAGCTGAAGTTGTAACGCATCAGCTCCATCAAATCCTGCGCCAGCGCACCGCCAAAAATCAGCAAGCCCGCCGAACCAGCCAGCATGATGGCCAGGGTGTTCAGCTCTTTGGAACGTGCAATTTCACCCTTTTCCCTGGAGTCCTTTTTTCGTTTCTCCGTGGGGTCTTCTGTTTTATCGGCGCCACTCTCGCTTTCGGCCATGGCTATCTGGCCTGCGCAAGATCACGTAAAAACTGCAGGGCCTCAGAGGCCAGCGGTTGATACTGGTTGAGAATGTCCGCCATGCTGATCCACAGGATCACCATGCCCAGCACCAGGGTCAGCGGAAAACCGATGGCAAAGATATTCAGTTGCGGCGCGGCCCGGGTCATTACGCCGAAGGCAATGTTGACCACCAGCAGCGCAGTGATCGCCGGCAGTACCAGAAGCAACGCCGCACCCAGCACCCAGCCGAGTTTATTGGCGATTTCCCAGTAGTGGTTGGGCAACAAGCCACCGCCCACCGGCAAGGTGGTGAAGCTCTCGGTCAACACTTCAAATACAACCAGATGGCCATTCATGGACAAAAACAGCAAGGTCACCAGCATGGTGAAAAACTGCCCGATTACTGCCACGTTGACCCCGTTGGCCGGGTCGACCATGGACGCAAAGCCCATGCCCATCTGGATCGCGACAATTTGCCCGGCGACCACGAACGCATGAAAAAACAGCTGCAATGCAAACCCCAGTAACGCACCGATGACGATTTGCTCGGCAATCAGCATCAGGCCACTGAGATCCAGCGGGTTGACGGCGGGCAACGGCGGCAGGCTGGGCATGATTGCCAGGGTAATCGCCAGGGACAAAAACAACTTGATGCGTTTGGGCACCAGGGTGGTGCCGATGATCGGCATGGTGGTCAGCAGCGCGCCCACCCGGAATAGCGGCAGCATAAAGCTGGCGACCCAGGTACTGATCTGCGCGTCTGTCAGGGCGAGCAGCGACATTTAGCCGATCAACTGCGGAATGCTGCCGTACAACTGCAGGATGTATTCCATAAAGGTCTGCACCAGCCACGGCCCGGCCACGATCAGGGTGACCAGCATCACCAGCAAGCGTGGGAGGAAGCTCAGGGTCTGTTCGTTGATCTGGGTCGCGGCCTGGAACATCGCCACCAGCAACCCCACCAGCAAGCTGGGTATTACCAGCACGGCAACCATCAGGGTGGTCAGCCACAACGCACTGCGAAACAGGTCTACCGCGACTTCTGGGGTCATGGGGTCAAACTCCGCCGAAACTGCTGGCCAGGGTGCCGATAATCAGCGCCCAGCCATCCACCAGTACAAACAGCATGATTTTAAACGGCAACGAGATGATCAGTGGCGAGAGCATCATCATGCCCATCGCCATCAGCACACTGGCCACTACCAGGTCGATAATCAGAAACGGAATAAAGATCATAAAACCGATCTGGAAGGCGGTTTTAAGCTCCGAGGTGACAAACGCCGGCACAAGAATGGTCAGGGGTGCGGCATCCGGGGTGGCGATATCGGTACGTTTGGACAGGCGCATAAACAGCTCAAGGTCGCTGCTGCGGGTCTGCGCCAGCATAAAGTCCTTGATCGGCACTTCAGCCTTGAGGATCGCATCCTGGGCCGTGAGCTTTTCGGCCAGATAGGGCTGCAAGGCGTCGTTGTTTACCCGATCGAAAACCGGCGCCATGATAAACAGGGTCAAAAACAGCGCCATGCCGGTAAGGATCTGGTTCGAGGGGGTTTGTTGCAAGCCCAGGGCCTGGCGCAGGATCGAAAACACAATGATGATCCGCGTAAAGCTGGTCATCAACATGACAAATGCCGGAATAAAGCTCAGCGCAGTCATGATCAGCAGGATTTGCAGGCTGACCGAGTACTCCTGCTGACCATTGGCCCCGGTGCCCAGGGTTATCGCCGGAATCGACAACGGGTCAGCCCCGAATGCCAATGGCGCGGCCAGTGCCAACAACAGCGCGACTACAAAACGCATCAAGGCTTGTCCTTTTGCTGACCGAGTATTTCCATCAGGCGCTTGGCAAACTCGGGGGTGGCCGGTTGCGCACTACCCGGCACCTGCACCGGCTCCTTGAGCACATGCAGCGGGGTGATCCGGCCCGGCGTAAGACCGAGCAGGATCTGTTCATTGCCCACCTGCACCAGCACCAGCCGGTCCCGCGCGCCCAGGGCCCGGGAGCTGATCAGTTCGATCACCTGGCCCTGGCGCGGGCCCGCCTGCTGTACACGGCGCAGCAACCAGGCCAGGGCAAAAATCAGCCCCAGCACCAGCAGCAGACCCAGTACCAGCTGGGTCAACTGCCCGCCAACACTGGCGCCAGCCACCGGAACCGCTGCGGTCGCAACCACCGGCTCGGCCGCCAGCACACTCAAGGGCAAGCCCAGTAAACCGCCAAGTAGCCGTTTCATTCAGCGCAGCTTCTTGATGCGTTCACTTGGGCTGATCACGTCGGTCAGGCGGATGCCGAACTTCTCGTTGACCACCACCACTTCACCGTGGGCAATCAGGGTGCCGTTGACCAGCACATCCAGTGGTTCGCCTGCCAGACGGTCCAGCTCGATCACCGAGCCCTGATTGAGTTGCAGCAGGTTGCGGATATTGATGTCGGTACTTCCCACTTCCATGGAGATCGACACCGGAATATCCAGAATCACGTCGAGGTTGGGGCCATCCAGGGTCACCGGCTGGTTGTTGCGCGGCACACTGCCGAATTCTTCCATCGGCAGTCGGCTGGAAGAGGGCTTGGTTGCCGCATCGGCCGCCAGTAGCGCATCGATATCGGCCTGGCCAACATCGCCGGTTTCTTCCAGCGCAGCTGCCCATTCATCAGCCAGCGCCTGGTCTGCAGCGGTTGTATCGTGTTCGTTAGCCATGGGGGTGTCCTCGGCGGGCATTCAATCATTAGCACAGCAAATTCTTGTGGCCAGGCGCCTAGCGCCGACCGATGGGCTCAACCACTTGCAAGGCCAGATTGCCTTTGTGCGAGCCCAGTTTGACCTTGAATGACGGCACGCCATTGGCGCGCATCACCAGTTCATCCTCCAGCTCGATGGGGATCACGTCGCCGGGCTGCATATGCAAAATATCGCGCAGGCGTAACTGGCGGCGGGCCACGGTGGCGCTCAGCGGCACACTGACGTCGAGCACGTCTTCGCGCAGGGCCTTGCTCCAGCGTTCGTCCTGGTCGTCGAGGTCGGACTGGAAACCGGCGTCGAGCATTTCGCGCACCGGTTCGATCATCGAGTACGGCATGGTCACATGCAGGTCGCCGCCACCGCCGTCGAGTTCGATATGGAAGGTCGACACCACAATGGCTTCGCTGGGCCCGACGATATTGGCCATGGCCGGGTTAACTTCAGAGTTGATGTACTCGAAATTGACTTCCATGATCGCCTGCCAGGCTTCCTTCAAGTCGATAAAGGCCTGCTCCAGCACCATGCGTACCACGCGCAATTCGGTGGGGGTGAATTCACGGCCTTCGATCTTGGCGTGACGGCCATCGCCGCCAAAAAAGTTGTCCACCAGCTTGAACACCAGCTTGGCGTCGAGGATAAACAGCGCCGTTCCGCGCAGCGGCTTGATTTTGACCAGGTTGAGACTGGTGGGCACATACAGCGAATGCACGTACTCGCCGAACTTCATCACCTGCACCCCGCCCACCGCCACATCCGCCGAGCGGCGCAACAGGTTGAACATGCTGATGCGGGTGTAACGGGCAAAACGCTCGTTGATCATTTCCAGGGTCGGCATGCGACCCCGGACAATACGATCCTGACTGGTCAGGTCGTAGCTTTTGACACTGCCGGGCTCGGCAGCGGTTTCGGCCTGTACCAGACCGTCATCGACGCCATGCAGCAGCGCGTCAATCTCATCCTGGGACAGCAGGTCTTGCACGGCCATGTCGTGATCCTACTGCAATACAAAGTTAGTAAAGAGCGCCTGATCGATAACCACTTTGCCGAGTTCTTTTTGCGCAACTTCCTGCACGCTGGCAGTGGTTTTCTGGCGCAATATTTCCTGGCCAACCGGTGTGGCGAGGTCGTCAAAGGTCTGCCCGGAAAACAGCATCACCAGGTTGTTGCGAATCACCGGTATATGCACCATCAGCGCCTTGAGATCGGCAGGGTCGCGTGCTTGCAGGGTCACACTGACTTGCATATAGCGCTGACGGCCATTGGCGTTGAAATTGACCACAAAGGCCGGGGCCATCGGTTCATAGAGGGCAGGCAGCTTGACGTTCACGTCAGCTTGCGGCACAGCTTCGCTCTTGGGGCTGTGCATGAAATACCAGGTGGCGCCAACAGACAGGCCAATTGCCAGCAGCACAGCCACGACGATCAGGATAATCAGCTTGAGTTTGCCTTTAACGGCGGGGTCTTTTACTGCGTCGCTCGTCGCCATGCCAATAATCCGTCACTTTTCGGTTTTCACAGGTGCCGAGGGTAGGCAGAGCAAGTGTTATGCCAGAAGTGGAGGGATCGAAGGCTTCACGCCAATTCAAATTGCGTAGCAGCTGGCGAAGGCTCGCTCCCACAATAGGGCTTGACCTGCAACAGAGTATCTACAGGTGTTTTAGTGCTAGCGCTTACGCGTAGTAATCCACCGCGCTGGAGCCCAGCACCACGCTTGGCGCAACCGCAGCCACTTCCACCGGCTCGTCATCAACAAGGCTGTCCAGTCGCTGGCCACCGCCACCGCTACGGGCCTGTTGCTCCTGGCCCTGCTGGCCTTGCCAGTTGCGCTGCTGATCCGACACGTTGACGTCCACCTGGCCCATGCCCTGCTGAGCGAGCATTTCGCGCAAGCGGTGCATCTGACTGTCCAGCGCCTCACGCACACCGGCGTGGCCACTCACAAAGTTGACCTGCGCCGACTGGTCAGCCGCAATATTGACCCGAATATCCAGACGCCCCAGCTCGGCAGGCTCCAGCTGGATATCGGCTGATTTGAGGTTGGCGCTGGAGAGGTACATCACGCGGTTTACAACTTCTTCGGACCAGCCGCTCTGATGCATGGCCAACGGCTGGTTGACCGGCAGCGCATTGGTAGTTTTCGGCACCGCCGCCTGGGTCAGCGCCGCCAGGCGGTTGGCGAAGTCATCCACACGGGTATCGCTGGAGGCGCTTTTCAGGTCCTTGAGACCCTCATCGACCAGGCCTTTAAAGGATTTCTCGCCCCCTTCACCAGTGGTCGAGTCATCGCTTTTATCATCGACCAGCATGGCTATCCCGCTGGCCTGCCCCTGGGCTGCGGCAGGAGCGGCGTCGCTTGATGGAGTTTTGACCGGGGACTGGCTACTGGCCGAGACATGCCCGCCCTGCTCCATCGCCAGGCGCACGGCAGGCATTGCGTCCAGAGGATCGGCTTGAGGATCGAAGGTGTCGTCGTCGGCCGCCAGCGGTGGCGGTGCCTGGGCCGCCAGTTGTGCCACTTGCACCTCAGGGGTGGCCGGTTGCGCGGGCGGCGCAGCCTCAACAGCCGGCACCGGCACTGGCACCACCGGCTGCGTGGCTAGCGGATCGGCCGTTGCCACGTCATCGCCCGGCTTGTCAGTACTGTCATCCTGATCAGTGCTGACTGCGTCTTCCGTCTTGCCGGCAGGCAAGGGGTTGCCGCTACCGGCAACGGCTGGCGCCGGGTCGGCTGCCTGGGCATAGACCTTTGCAAAAGGCTGCGCATCAGCCTTGGCAGGCTGCACAGGACTGCTCGCCGAGGCTTTAGGGGCTGCGGCGGCAGGTGTCAGAAGCAGGGTTTGGGCAGCAACGGGCATTAACGGCTCTCCACTGTACGGCTGGCATGGGTACAGGTCAGAGAGTCACAGCAAGGTTCGGGCCAGCTTTAGTGCACAGTCAGCGGGATACAAAATGCGGCGATACCGAACGCTGGCGCTCGGCGCGATACAGGCGCCGGACCATCTGGTATTCATCGTCGATTTTGATCACCAGCTCCTGGATTTCGGCCAGTTGCTTCTTTTGCGCACGCTCTTCAAGCAGGCCGCACAAATGTGCCAAGCGAATGGCACCCATATTGCTGCTGCTGCCTTTGAAACTATGGGCAACCAGCGTCAGGTCGCAAGCCTCGCGGGCGTTGTGCAGTTGGCCAAGACGCTCTTCGGAGTCGGAGAGGAAGGTGTCCAGCAGGTCGGCAAACCCTCCCTCCATCACGTCTCGCAACGCATTGACCACTTTCGGGTCCATATGAATGTCTGACACTTGCTCACTCCTTGATCAAGAATGAGCGGATTATGCCAGACCCCCCCACGAAAACTCCACGGTCGCGCTACGACCATCAGGTGCCCAACGTGCTGCAGGGCAGAGCTGACGCACCAGGCTCACCCCGCGTCCCGACAGACGGTCTAAATCCAGTGGCCTGGCCATCACCCTGGCAACATCAAAACCCGCACCACTGTCTTCTACCTGGATCAGCAGGCGACCGCTTTCGCCGATCGGCTCGACTTGCAACGAGAACCGTACAAACCCGTACTTGAGCGTTGCCAGACGCTCCTTGCGCTGCTGATAGTAATGGGCAAAGCCCCCTGTATCGCGCTTGAGCCGTGAATCGAGGCCCAACACCCCGTGCTCCAGGGCATTGCTGTAGAGCTCGGCAAGCACCGCATGAATCACCGGCCCCTGGGCGCGCAGCCCGTGGACTTCCATCAGCAACTGCAACACGTAAGGCAGTGGATTGAACTGCTGCAGGCTGGGCGCCCGAAACTCGAAGCTGGCCGACCAGTCCCGCGGGCTGCATTGGCCACTGTCGGAATAGACAATCGCCGGCACCCCCAAAAAAGCCGGCAGCTGTGAAGTGATCTGCACCATGCTCACATCATCCCGGGCCTGCCCCTGAAAATCCCGCAAAGCCTGTTCGACCTCGGCAATCAGTTGCAACGGATGCCGATTGGCATCCAGCACCCGCTCCAGGCGCTCAACCCCGAACAATTGCTGATTGGGGCCACAGGTATCGATCACACCGTCGGTCAGTAAAAACACCTGATCACCGGGCAGCATCGGCAACACCTGGGTGGCATGGTCAAACACTTCGGCGCGCAAGACACCCAACGGCAAGTGCTGCGAGGTCAGTGCCGTGCGCTGACCGCTGAGTGCCGCTTGCAAATAGCCATCGGGCATACCGCCATTCCAGACTTCGACGCAGCGCCGCTGGGCGCTCACACACAGCAACGCGGCGCAACAGAACATGTCCACGGGGAGGATACGTTTAAGCTTGGCGTTCATTTCCCTGAGTATTTCCGCCAACCCGTAGCCCTTGGCCGTCATGCTGTAGAACACCTCGGCCAGAGGCATGGCACCAATCGCCGCAGGCAAACCGTGGCCGGTAAAGTCGGCGAGCAGCAGATGGGTATCGCCTGAGGGCGTATAGGCGGCCAACAGCAAATCGCCATTGAACAAGGCATAGGGCGATTGCAGATAACGGATATTGGGGGCATCGAGACAGCCTGAGTGCGCCACCCGGTCAAACACAGCCTTGGCCACCCGCTGTTCGTTAAGCAAGTAGTCGTTGTGCCGGGCGATCTGGTCGCGCTGCTGCACTATCGTTTGCTGCAGCCTGCGCAGGCGCTGCATCGAGCCGCTCAATTGATATCGAACAACTTGTCGAAATTGGAAACGCCCAGAATCTTGCGCACATCCGGGCTGCTGTTGACCACGCGAATGTCAGAATCATCACCGCCGACATGCTCACGCAACAGCAGCAGCATGCCCAGGGCCGAGCTGTCGAGATAGGTGGCATCCTTCAAATCCACCACTACGCAGGCGGGCGCGGGGCTGAGTTCTTCGTAAGCGTCACGAAATTCCTGGTGCTTGGCAAAGTCGAACCGGCCCTTGATGGCGATCGTCAGCTTACTGCCATCTGCCGAGACTTCAGATGTCACTGCCATGTGAATTGCTCCCGAGATAGTCAGTGCAACTATAGACGCTTCTGTGAGCACCGCCGCAGGCCAATACCCGTAGCAGCTGCTACGGGATGCAGAGGACGTACGCGATCAGTACACGTCTTTGCGCGGCAAGCGCTGGGACAGTTCGTCCATCAGCTTTTGCTCGCGCTTGTCTTCCAGCTGGCGCGCTTCGTCGGCGTAGCGCTGTACCAGTTTGCGCAGCCCCTCGACCCGGGCATAGGCCTGTTGCCAGGTCTCGCGGGCCTTGTCGAGATTGTTCTGATGCCACACCAGGCTTTGACGCTGCTGGCCAACGGCGGTTTCCAACTGGCCGAGGAAGTACTGATAGTTACGCAGCCATTGGCCCGTGACTCCCTGGCTGCCGCGGTCAACCCATTGCGCCTGGTATTCCCCGCGAAAGTTTTCCAGATCACCCAGTTTGCTGTTGGCCAGGTTGACCTGCCCCTGGAAGTGTCCCAGACGCTGGGCCGCAGCCTTCTCGGTCTTTTCCGCCATGTCCACCACCGGCGCCAGACGCGAAGCCCTGTTGTCACTGGCCATGGCCGATTAACCTCCGGCTGCCGGGGCGAAGATACTGCCCAGATGAGCGCCGCTCTCGGCCAGGCTGATATTGTCGTTCAACCCCTGGCGCAGATACCCCACCATCGCCGGTTGCAGGGCAATGGCGGTATCGGTCTCGCGATCGCCGCCCGGCACATAGGCGCCCACGCTGATCAAGTCCCGCGCCTGCTGGAAGCGCGACCACAGCTGCTTGAACTGCTGGGCGCGGCGCATATGTTCTTCACTGACCACCGAGGGCATGACCCGGCTGATGGATGCTTCAATATCGATGGCCGGGTAATGGCCCTCTTCGGCCAATCGGCGGGATAACACAATATGACCGTCGAGCACGCCCCGCGCCGAATCGGCAATCGGGTCCTGCTGGTCATCCCCTTCAGACAGCACGGTGTAAAACGCAGTGATCGAACCACCCCCGGCCTCGGCGTTGCCGGCGCGCTCCACCAATTTGGGCAGCTTGGCAAACACCGACGGCGGATAGCCCTTGGTCGCGGGCGGCTCGCCAATGGCCAGGGCGATTTCCCGCTGGGCCTGGGCGAATCGGGTCAGGGAGTCCATCAGCAACAGGACGTTCTTGCCCTTGTCGCGAAAGTATTCGGCAATCCGCGTGCAATACATCGCCGCGCGCAAACGCATCAAGGGCGCATCATCGGCAGGCGATGCCACCACCACCGAACGCTTGATGCCTTCGGCCCCCAGGATATGTTCGATAAATTCCTTTACCTCACGGCCCCGCTCGCCGATAAGGCCCACCACGATAATGTCGGCCTCGGTAAAGCGAGTCATCATGCCCAACAACACACTCTTGCCCACCCCTGTACCGGCAAACAGGCCCAGACGCTGGCCGCGACCCACCGTCAATAAACCGTTGATGCTGCGAATGCCCACGTCCAGCGGCACGCTGATGGGGTCGCGCTTGAGCGGGTTGATGGTGGGGCCGTCCAGCGGCACCCAGTCTTCGGCCTTCATCGGCCCCTTGCCGTCCAGCGCACGGCCGGCGCCATCGAGCACCCGCCCGAGCATGCTCATGCCCATCGGCAGGCGACCATTATCGGCCAGCGGCACCACTCGGGCGCCCGGCGCAATGCCGGCGACACTGCCTACGGGCATCAGAAAAATTTTACTGCCACTAAAGCCCATCACCTCAGCTTCGACTTCTACCGGGTGAAAGCTGTCGTCGTTGATCACCAGGCAACGGCTGCCCATGGCCGCGCGCAGGCCTTCGGCCTCCAGGGTCAGACCGACCATGCGCAGCAGGCGCCCTTCAACCACCGGCTGCACCGGCAAGGACACCGCCGGAGCGTAGCTGCCCAGGCGCTTGGCAAAACTGGTGCGCTTAAGGTGCATCAAGATCGATGTCGATATCAGGCGCCGCCGGGTGCAGTACCTGTTCGTGGAGCTGGTCAAGCAACTGGCTCATGGCCTGCTTGATCCGTGTTTCGATACTGGCATCGATGCGGCTGTGCTCGGTTTCAATGCGACAGCCTCCCGGTTGCAGGCTGTCGTCTTCGACAATCCGCCATTGCTCGTCATGACGCTCACGCAGGGCCTTGATCTGGTCAAAGTCCTGCGGATTGATAAACAGGCGAATATTCTCGGCGCCCATCGGCAACAGCTTCAAACCCTCGCGCAGCACTTGCCCGATCTGGCTCGAATCGGTTTTCAGCTCGCGCTGGATCACTTGCCGGGTCATGTGCTCAACCAGCCCGATCATGGCTTTCTCAAGCTGCTGATCCTGCTCGGCAAGCGGTGCCAGCAGGCTGCCCATCAGGCGCTCGAGGCTGGCAACCTTGGCCGTCAGGGCCACTTCGGCTTCCTGGCGAACCTTGAGCTGGGTGCTATGAAAACCTTCTTTCTCACCCGTGGCGAAGCCTTCGTTGTAGGCCTCCTGGCGAATGCTTTCGAGCTCTTCAAGGGTCAACGGCTGGACTTCTTCCAGCGGCACCTCTTCCATCTCGGGCAGTTCTTCAACCGGCTCGGGTTCGGGCTCTGCTTCGGGCTCGCGCCACGGATCGAAGCTGGGCAGACCCCAGACATCAAAAGCACCGACATCCTTGGCACGGATTACATCACCGGGGGTTTCGCCGCTGCTCACTTAGATCATCTCTTCGCCGCCCTTCCCGCCGAGAGCAATTTCTCCGGCTTCGGCCATACGGCGGGCGATGGTGAGGATTTCCTTCTGCGCAGTCTCGACATCGCTGACGCGCACCGGGCCTTTGGCTTCCAGATCGTCGCGCAGCAATTCGGCGGCACGCTTGGACATGTTCTTGAAGATCTTTTCCTGCACGTTCTCGTCGGAGCCCTTGAGCGCCAGTACCAGTACGTCAGAGGACACTTCCCGGAGCAACGCCTGGATACCGCGGTCGTCGACATCGGCCAGGTTGTTGAACACGAACATGAGGTCTTCGATCTGACCCGAAAGGTCTTCGTCGATATCCCGGATCGAGTCCATCAACTGCGCTTCCATCGAGCTGTCGAGGAAGTTCATGATATCGGCCGCGCGCTTGACCCCACCCAGGGAGGTACGCGCCGCGTTGGAGTTGCCGGAGAACTGCTTCTCGAGGATCTGGTTAAGCTCCTTGAGCGCCGCCGGTTGCACGGTGTTGAGCGACGAGACCCGCAGGATGATGTCGAGGCGCGCCTTCTGGTCAAAGTGGCCGAGCACTTCACCCGCCTGGTCAGGGTCGAGGTAAGCCACCACAATGGCCTGGATTTGCGGGTGCTCAAAGCGGATCACATCGGCAACGGCACGCGGTTCCATCCACTTGAGGCTATCCAGGCCGCTGGTATTGCCACCCAGCAGGATGCGGTCGATCAGGCCGTTGGCCTTGTCTTCGCCCAGGGCCGAGGTGAGCATTTTGCGGATGTAGCTGTCCGAGCCCACGCCGAGGCTGGTCTGGTCGCCGACGATCTCGACGAATTCGCTCATCACCTGCTCGACCTGCTCGCGGTGCACGTTGCGCATCTGCGCCATCGCCACACCCACCCGCTGGACCTCCTTGGGGCCCATATGGCGCAGCACCTGGGCGGCATCGGATTCGCCCAGCGACAGGAGCAAAATGGCGGCCTTGTCGACCCGGGTCAACTTGGCGTTGGCGGCGGCGCGGTTATCACTCATCGGCATTGATCCACTCTTTTACTACCTGGGCCACACGGCCCGGATCTTCTGCGACCAGACTCTTGATTGCATTCAACTGCGCGTCATAGCCTTCGCTGGGGCTTGGCAACATGATGCTTTGCGGGCCGCCAAGGCTGACACGGTCGTTGGCCAGCTCGCCATCCAGACCGCCCAGGCCGCCCATCTCGGCATCACTGCCAATACCGGCCACCTGCTTGTTGCGGCCGTGACCGGTGATGTTGTTGAGCACCGGGCGCAACACACCGAACACCAGCACCAGAATGAACAGCACGCCGAGCACTTGCTTGACCACATCCCAGAACCAGGGCTGGGAATAGAACGGGATATCGGCAATCACTTCACCCCGCTCGGTGGAGAACGGCACATTGATCACGCTGACGCTGTCGCCACGGCTGGCATCGAAGCCCACGGCGTCCTGCACCAGACGGGTAAAGCGCGCCAGCTGATCGGTGGTCCATGGCACCTGGGTGATTTCACCGTTGGCCGGGTTGACGCTGATCTTGTCGTCGATCACCACCGCCACCGACAGGCGATTGACCCTGCCCTGCTGCTGTTTGGTGTGGCTGATGGAGCGGTCAAGCTCGAAGTTGCGGGTCGACTGCGAACGTTTGTCGGCCGGGTACGGCGCCAGCATTGGCTGGCCGGTGCCCGGATCCATGATTTGCTGGCCGTTGGCATCAAGCAACGGCTGGCCCGGCTGGATCATGCCCGCCCCGCCAGCAGCTCCCTGGCCGGTTTGCTGCGGTGCGCTGGCCGGGCTCGGCGGTTGATTGCTCAGGGCCCCCGGCACACCTTGCGGGCCGTTGCTGGCAGTGCGCTGCTCGCTGGTCGATTGCTCGCTGCGCAGGGCTGGCTGGTCGGGGTTGAACTGCTCGGAGGTAGACTCGACCGCGCTGAAATCAACATCGGCCGACACTTCGGCCTTGTAGCGGTCATTGCCCAGCACCGGCTGCAGAATGTTGTGCACGCGCTGGGTAAGCATGCCTTCCATGCGGCGACTGTAGTCGAACTGCTTGCCGGCCATGGTCAGCTCGGAATTTTCACCCTGATCCGACAGCAGATTGCCTTTTTGGTCGACCACGGTGATCTGCGACTTGCTCAACTCGGGCACGCTGGTAGCCACCAGGTTGACGATCGCCAGCACCTGCCCAGGCTCCAGCGAGCGGCCCGAGTACAGCTCTACCAGTACCGAAGCGCTGGGTTTGCGCTCATCACGGACAAACACCGAGCTTTTCGGAATGGCCAGGTGAACCCGCGCGCCCTTGACGTTGTTGAGGCTGGAAATGGTCCGTGCCAGCTCGCCTTCAAGCCCACGACGATAGCGTGTGGCCTCCATAAACTGGCTGGTGCCCAGGCCCTGGTCCTTGTCGAGAATCTCGAAACCGATATTGCCGTCGGTGGGCGTCACGCCTGCGGCGGCCAGCTTGAGGCGGGCACGGGAGACGTCATCGGCCTTGACCAGCAAGGCGCCAGAATTAGGTTCGACGGTGTAGGCAATGTCTGCAGCGGCCAGGGTTTCCATGACCTGCTTGGCATCCATACCGGCCAGGCTGCCGTACAGCGGCCGGTAGTCGGGTTGCTGGGACCACAGCACCACGGCAAAACCGATCGCCACGCTCGCCGCCAGACCGACCATCAGGCCGACCTGACGCAGCATGGTCATGTCGCCCAGATTGTCGAGAAAGGTCAGGCCAAACAGCGGTTTGCCGCCTGCGCCTGCTTTGGCCGGAACGTTATCCGGGAGTGCATCTGCCATGACTTGATATCGCCCTTAAACCGGCATCTGCATGATGTCTTGGTAAGCCTGAACCAGCTTGTTACGTACTTGGGTCAAGGCCTGAAAGGAAACGCTGGCCTTCTGGGAGGCGATCATCACGTCAGTCAGGTCGACACCGCTTTTACCGATCTCGAACGCGTTGGACAGCTGACTCGACGCCTGCTGGGTTTCGCTGACCTTGTTGATCGCATTACCGAGCATGTCGGAGAAGCTGCTGGCACCCGCTTCGGGAGCGGCCTGCACAGCCGATTTCGGTTGTGCCATGGCGTCCATCTGCATGGCCCGCATGTCCAACATCAATCGATTAAATTCAATACCTTGGCTCATGGACCAGTGCCTCCGACGACCCGCATTTTTTTGACACTTTCACAGCGCATATTGAGGTGTAGCAACAAGGGTGCCAGCTCCTTGCCGTTTTATAACAATTAACGTTACAAAACGTCGCAGACAAGGATAACACCTGCCCCTGCGGGAGCGGGCTTGCCCGCGATTTAATCGACACGGTGAATCAGGCGCTGCGCGGTGATGCCTTCGCGGGCAAGCCCGCTCCCACAGGGGTTTAGTGACGCTCTCAGGTGGCAGCAAACAAATAAGCCTCAACATCCATCCCCGCATCACGCATTTGCGCCAGCTTGTAGCGCAAGGTGCGCGGGCTGATGCCCAGACGCTCGGAAGCTTCCTTGCGTCGCCCGCGCTCGGCACGCAAGGTGTCGATAATCATCTGAAACTCACGCCGGCGCAGATCATCGCCCAAGCCGCCCGCCGACTCCACAACTTCCACCGCCAGCGGCTCAGGACGCGTCAATGGCGGCAAAGGTGCACAGGCCACAGGCCCGGCCAGGCAAAAATCTGCCGCCTCGATCACACCGTGCTGCTGCAAGATCAACGCCCGTTGAATCGCGTTATCCAGTTCGCGCACGTTGCCCGGCCACGGGTATGCACTCAGGCACGCCTTGGCATCGGGCGAAAACCCTACAGCAGTGTGCTTCATTTTGCTGATGTGTTTGGCCAGCAGCCGCTCTGCCAGCGGTAGGATATCGGCGATGCGCTCACGCAACGGCCTCCAGGCCAGGGGGAAAACCGAAAGGCGGTAGTACAGATCTTCGCGAAAACGCCCCGCTGTCACCTCCCCCGCCAGGTCGCGGTTGGTGGTGGCGACAACACGGATATCCAGCGCAACCGGCTTGCGCCCGCCCACCCGCTCAACTTCGCGCTCTTGCAATACGCGCAGCAGCTTGGCCTGCAAACCCAAGGGCATTTCGGAAATTTCATCCAGCAGCAAGGTGCCGCCATCAGCCTGCTCGAACTTGCCAGCCTGGGCGGCAATGGCGCCGGTGAAGGCGCCTTTTTCATGACCAAACAGGGTCGCCTCGAGCATATTGTCGGGGATCGCCGCACAATTGATCGCCACAAACGGCCGATCCACCCGATGGGAATGCTGGTGGATATAACGGGCCAGCACCTCTTTGCCAGTGCCCGACTCGCCCGAGATCAGTACCGTGGCATCACTGCGCGCCACCCGTGCCGCCAGCTCCAGCAACTGTGCGCTGGCCGGTTCCACCGCCACCGGCCCTTCGCTGTCGGCCACGCCGAGGCTGCCCAGAGCATGGCGGGCCACCAGATCGAGCAAGGCTTTGGGCTCGAACGGCTTGACCAGATAATCCACCGCCCCTTCACGCATGGCATCCACCGCCCGCTCCACCGCACCGTGAGCCGTCATCAGCAGCACCGGCAATTGCGGCTGGCAGGCGCGCAGGCGGGCCAGCAACTGATGGCCATCCATACCGGGCATATTGACGTCACTGATCACCAGGCTGAACGGCTCCAGCATCACCGCAGCCAGGGCTTCTTCCCCCGAACAGACGGCGCGAAAACCGTGACCTGCCAGCAACAGTGTGTCTGCCAGGGCCTCACGCAACGCATGGTCGTCCTCGACCAACAGCACGTTAATTCGCATCACCATCAGTTTGCCTCCGCTACAACGGGAATCAGCGGCAAGCTGAGCAAGGCACAGGTGCCACGCCCCAGCCGCGAACGTAATTGCAATTGCCCCTGGTGCGCACGCACCACGGCATTGACCACCGCGAGGCCCAGACCTGTACCAGTGGCCTTGGTGGTGAAAAACGGCTCGCCCAGGCGCGCCAGCACTTGCGGCTCAATGCCACTGCCGTTGTCGCTGACACACACCCTTAAACTGTTGTCGCGGCGATACAGATGCACCTTGAGCCGCACCTGTGGCGTACCGGCTTGCAGGGCGTTTTCGATCAGGTTGAGCAGCGCGCCGACCAGGGTGTCGCGATTGCACAGCAACTGCCCCGTGTAGGCATCGCACTGCCAGCGGATCGCCACACCCTGCACATGGGTTTGCGCGGCGGCTTGCAGGGCCTGCATCAATACTTTGGGGGTGACCCTGTCCGTAAGCGGCAGTTCGCCACGCGCAAACACCAGCATGTCGCGCACCTGATGCTCCAGCTCGTGCAGGCGCTCCTTGAGACGCCCGGCGAAGCGCTGCTGGGTTTCCACCGGCAGCGCCTGCTCGGTGAGATGACTGGCGTAGATCAACGCCGCCGACAGCGGCGTACGAATCTGGTGGGCCAGGGAAGCAACCATGCGCCCCAGAGACGACAGGCGCTCATGGCGGGCGAGCTGGTCTTGCAGGCGCCGGGTTTCTGTCAGGTCATTGAGCAACACCAGTTGCCCGGGCTCAGGGTCAAGCGAACGGGTGGCAATCGACAGGCGCCGACCGTCCTTGAGCGATACTTCGTGGCCGTCGTCTTCCCGAGGTGCAAAACAGCGGGCAATCACATGGCGCCACAACTCGCCTTCCAGCGGCAGGCCCAACAGCTCGCAGGCTGCGGGGTTGGCCTCGCGCACGCGACCACGATCATCAATCACGATGATCCCGCCTGGGAGCAGATCGAGCAGGTGTTGCAAGCGATTGGCCAGCCGCTCTTTCTCTGCAAGCTCGGCCATGCGCTGCGCACTGACCACTGCCAGCTCGCCGGTCAGCTCCGAGACGCGGGCTTCCAGCAGACTGTAGGGATCGGGGGCCGAGGACAACTGGACGGCGGCTTGAGGCATGGGGCGTACTCGCTGGGCTGACCGTCATAAAACGGTCCGTTACACCAAGCGAAGCAATACCCGTGCCTGAATAGCTAACACAAGCGAACCGCTATGCCAGCCCCGGCTTATGTGGGAGCGGGCTTGCTCGCGATTTGGGCGCCTCGCAGTGTCAGGAATAACGCGGTGATGCTATCGCGAGCAAGCCCGCTCCCACAAAGTCACGCGTCAATCATCCGCCTGCTCTTCACCTTCGCGACGGCTCATGCCGTACTTGCGCATTTTCTCGACCAGGGTCGTACGACGAATACGCAAGCGTTCTGCCGCACGCGCCACAATACCGTTGGCGTCGTCGAGCGCCTGCTGGATCAGACCCTGCTCCAGCCCGCCAAGGTAATCCTTGAGGTCCAGCCCTTCTGGCGGCAGCATCGCGTTGGCACTGGCCACGAAGTCGGTAGTGGCATTGTTGATCGCCACACGCTCTTCCATATCGCTGCGCAGGCTGTCGACCAGTTGCTCGTCCTCGTCATCCACGTAGCGGAATTTTTTCGGCAGCTCAACAACGCCAATCACCCCGTACGGATGCATGATCGCCATGCGCTCCACCAGGTTGGCCAGTTCGCGAACGTTGCCCGGCCATGCATGACGGCACAACGACATGATGGCGGCGGAATTGAAGCGGATCGAACCGCGTTTTTCGTGCTCCATGCGCGAAATCAGCTCGTTCATCAGCAACGGAATATCTTCGACCCGCTCACGCAGCGGTGCCATTTCAATCGGGAATACGTTGAGGCGGTAGTACAGGTCTTCGCGGAAGGCCCCGACTTCAATCATGCTTTCAAGGTTTTTGTGGGTGGCGGCAATGATCCGCACATCGGCACACTGGGTCTTGTTGCTGCCCACACGCTCAAATGTACGTTCCTGCAACACACGCAACAGCTTGACCTGCATCGGCAGCGGCATATCGCCGATTTCGTCGAGGAACAGGGTGCCGCCATTGGCCAGCTCAAAACGCCCGGCACGGCTGGTGATGGCCCCGGTAAAAGCGCCCTTCTCATGGCCAAACAGCTCACTTTCCAGCAGCTCGGCAGGAATCGCCCCACAGTTGACCGGCACAAACGGCGCATCGCGACGCTTGGAGTGGTAGTGCAGGTTGCGCGCCACCACTTCCTTGCCGGTGCCGGACTCACCGAGGATCAGCACGCTGGCATCGGTATCGGCCACTTGCTGCATCATCTGGCGCACATGCTGGATCGCCCGGCTGGTACCGACCAGACTGCGGAACAGGTTGGGCTCGCGATGACGGCCGCGCTCGCGGGCCTGGTCATACATCTCGCGATAGACCTGGGCACGGTGCAGGGAATCAAGCAATTTGCTGTAGCTGGGGGGCATTTCGAGGCTGGACAACACCCGGCGGCGCTGGTCTTCAGGCAGGTCGAGAGAAGAAACTTCACCTAAAAGCATGATCGGCAGGAACTCATCCCACGCGGCCAGTGTCTTAAGCAGTCCTGATAGGCCACCGGCAGTACTCACGGTGCCGACCAGCACGCAAAGCACTTCGCGACTGGACGGCAAGGCACTGACAGCCTGCTCCCATTCGTGGCTGGGGCTGGTCAGATTTTCTTCGCCAAGAAAATTCAGGATCACCGCCAAATCACGGCGGCGGACGCTATCGTCATCGATCAGCAGGATTTTGGTTTCACGCCACATGCAATAGCAACTTCCCTAGTCAACTCAATGCCCCGGATGGCAGGACATATGTAGACGTCCTAACCCTGTTGGATATCTAAGACGACTGAATACAGAATAACGTGCTAGTTAAGTCAAAAAACTGTGCCGAGTCAAATTTATGGCGGTTTAAAACGCAATTAACCACATATTCTTTAGGCCTTAACCGAATAGATGGTAAACCTTTGACGCGTTTTTTGCTTGGTTGATCTGCCCCATCTGCTCAACGACCGCCTGGCGCTCATCAGTAGCCGCCTCCAGCAACATGCGATACACCACCAATAACCCCTCCAGATTTTCGCGCAAAACAGCCTCGTCCAGTGGCGCTTCGTCCAGCACATTCTCGACACACACCCGGCAGGCCGAATCCAGCTCGCCGATGGCATCCCAGTTGCGCTCGGCCAGGGCATCAATCAGCGCTTCGCGGGTTTCCTGAATACGTTGCAGTTGGCTCATGACGCACTCCTCTGGCTTATTGCGGGGCGATGGCATCCCAACCACTTTTTACAGTGATCAGCAGGCGCGCCACTTCATCGATGATTTCCGGGTCGTTCTTGGCATTGGCCAGGGTCAGGCGCACGGCCATGTACTCGTACAGGCTGTCCAGTTGCTCCAGCGCGGCCTTGTCATCGGTCTTTTCTTCATCCAGGCCCTGACGCAGGCCGGTGATGATATCGATGGCCTTGGTAATCAGCATGGCCTTCTGCGGGATATCACCACGGCTCATCGCGCCCTTGGCCTGGGCCATACGGTCCAGGCCGCCTTCCATCAGCATCTGAATCAGACGATGGGGGCTGGCTTCGGAAATTTGAGCGTGGGAATTAACCTTCTGATACTGACGAAGGGCGCGCATCGGGTTCATGTTTCTACCTCATTACGGTGTCAGGCAAAAATGCTTGGTTCTTGATCTTTTTATCGACTGCAGCGCCCAAAGCTTTAGCGGCCAGGGCGCGGCAAATCAGTCGGATTTAGGGTTATTCAAGGAATTGAGCGTGGTCATGATGCTGGAACTGCTGGCGTTGATTTTGGCGATCAAACCATCCATGGCCGTGTACTTGGCAGTCAGGGTGGTTTTCATCGACTCCATGCGCCGGTCCAGGTCCGCCTGCTGGGTGGTCAGGTCGGTGAGCTTGGTGTTCAGATCGGTGGCGCGGGTGGCCAGCAGACCCGAACTGCCGACATAACTCTCGGTGGCCTTGGTCATGCGCGTGATCAGGCCGGTGTCACCGGTAAACACCTTGGCAATCTCGATAGCACCATTGGGGGTTGCCACCGCGGCTTTCCACTTGGTGTCATCGAGGGTCAGCAGGCCGGTTTTCTGGTCGGTGCTGATGCCCATTTGCGCCAGGTTACCAACACTCGAAGTCCCGGAGTTTTGCAATAACTCGCCGCGCAGGCCGTTGACCAGCTGGCGCATCGACGCATCACCGGTCAGGGCGCCCGAGGTGGTGGTTGCCGCGTCACCGGTGGCGGTGACCTTGGTCTGAGTATTGATGCTGGTCAGCAGCGCATTGTAGGCCGTGACAAACGACTGCACCGAGGTCTTCAGGGTGTCGGTATTGGAGGCCACGGTAATGGTGGAGGCTTTGGTATCGAGCAGCTCCAGGGTCACGCCGCTGATGGCAGAGGTGACCGTATTGCTCGACGATTCCATGGCAATGTCATCGATGGTGTATTCGGCATTCACCGGCGGTTTACCGGCGCTATAGCCAGTGGCCAGCTCCGAATCGCCACTGATGGTGATATCGGTGCCCTTGCCCGTGGTCTGCGAGCCGATCACCAGACGCGAACCGTTGGCGTCTGTCAGCACGTTGGCGCTGATGCCCTTGGACTGCAGCTGGGTGTTGATGGCATCGCGAGTCTGCTGCATGGTCGCGCCAGCCGGGATCTTGACGTCATAGCTGTCACCGGACTGGGAAATGGTCAGGGTCTGGTCTTGCTCGCTGGAGTTGACCGACGCCGACGCGCCACCTTCAAACACCTTGCTGGTGATTTTGGAAGAAGTTGCCAACTGAGTGACGTTCAGCACGTACTTGCCGCTGGAAGCCTTGTCATCGATGGTGACCTTGGAAATTTTCTCGTCCGTGGACGAAGCGGTCAAACCGTTGAAACTGGAGACGCTGTTGAGCTTGGCAATGGCTGTGCGATAGCTTTCCAGCGACGCTTTCACCGTGCCCACGGCGGACAGCTGAATGGTGGTGTCTTTTTGTTGCGCGGTAATCTGGCTTTGCTTGGGTGCTTTTTCAGCATCAACCAAGGCTTTCACAATCCCGATGGTGTCAAAACCCGAACCGACGCCGGTAATCGTAGAACTGGCCATCTGTATTCTCCTTGTCCGGTGGCTACCGCTTTATTGACGAAGCAAGTGCCAAGACTGCAGGCAGCTTCACAATTCGTGCCACCTTCAAGCAGTAAATGCTGAAAAAACAAAAGGGCACGTAAACGCGCCCTTTTGTTCTCAACCCAGCGCTGAAATTACTGAAGCAGTTTCATGACAGCGGAAGGCAGCTGGTTAGCCTGGGACAGGATCGCGGTGGATGCCTGTTGCAGGGTTTGCTGCTTGGTCAGCTCGGCGGCTTCGGATGCGAAGTCAGTATCCTGAACACGACCCAGTGCAGCGGTGGAGTTCTCGGAAATGCTCTGCAGGTTGGCCACGGTGCTGGTGAAACGGTTTTGTACGGCACCCAGGGCGGAACGTTGGGTGTCGATCTGCTGGATCGCGTCAGCCAGAGCCTGGACGGTACGCTGGGAGTCAGCGGCGGACAGGATGCTCAGGTCGGAAACGGTGGTTTCTACGGTGGTTGCAGTCGTGGTGTCAGTTTTGCCAGCTGCCGGAGTCAGACCCAATGCAGTCAGGCCTGTACCTGCAGCGCCGTCCTTGACGGTAATGTCCTTGTTGGAGAACAACTTCAAGGTACCGTCAGTGTTTTTGCTGGCAGTCACGCCGGTGCTGGCGCTGTTGATCGAGGATACGATGGTGTCGGTGGTGTCGCCCTTCTTGAACTTGACTTCAACGCCGTTCAGTTCGATCGAGGTGTCAGCGGTCAGTTTGGCTTGGGAAGTGCCAGCCGACAGACCCAACTGAGCCAGCGAGCCGCCAGCGGTGTTGGTCAGCTTGATGTCATTGCCATCGGTGGAGGTCAGTTCAACACGGCCTTCAGAGTTGAAGGTAGCGGACTTGATGCCTTCAATCGCGCTCATCTTGTCGATGACTTGAGAAACGGTGTTAGTCTTGGTCCACGAAACGGACTTGCCGTTGATTGCGATCTCGCCCGCGGTACCCATGGCAGAACCGGCTGCTTTAGGCGTCGTGGTGGTGTTCGCTGTGGTGTTGGCCGAAGTAGCGGTCAGACCGGATTTTGCCGCGTCAGCACCACCTACGACGATTGCGGCAGGTGAGGTAAGGCTCATAACACCTGTACCCTCATCAAAAGTTGCCACAACGTTTGCACCGGCATTAGAGATAGATGTAGCCAGGGCCGCACCGGTCATGCCGTTAGATACAGTAATCTTCTTGCCGTTAACCGTTATATCGTCTGTACTCGCCATGACTGATGCGCCACCACCAGTAGCTTTCAGGGTATTAACAGCAGCACCTGTGGCTACGGCACCAGTCGTTGTCAGAATTGGTGTGGCACTCAGACCGGCCTTGTCAATGTTTGCCCCCCCCATAGTGATGGCAGAAGAGGAAGTCAGCGTCAATTTGCCGTCTGTTTCACTCCATGAGGCCTGAACGGTGCTATCAGCCTTGGTGATTGCAGCAGCCAGAGCCTCACCTTTCATGCCATCTGTCAGCGCGACCGCCTTACCGTTAACGGTAATTTTATCGGTCTCAAGAATGTCGGAAGTACCCGCCGTCTGCAGCTTAGTAACTTGCGCGCCAGTTCCTACAGCAGAAGTAACAGTACGAGTAGTAGTCGTGGTAGTAGCAGTCGACAGCGCGCTACCAACAGATGAAGCCGACAGATTTGTCATCGCAGCGCCATTCACCGACGCTTCACTGTAAGACCCCTTCAAACCAGTAGCGCTGATATCAGTCATACCAAACGAAATGGTCTGGTTAGCGTCAGCACCGATCTGGAAAGACTGGTTGGTGAACGAGCCATCCAGCAGGTTACGACCACCGAAAGTGGTGGTTTGTGCGATACGGGTCAGTTCACCGGTTTTCGCAGTAAATTCTTGTTGCAGGGACGCACGGTCGGCGTCGCTTTTATCACCGTTCGCGGACTGCAGGGCCAGTTCACGCAAACGTTGCAGAATATTGGTCGATTCCTGCATCGCGCCTTCAGCGGTCTGCGCGATCGAGGAGCCGTTGTTGGCGTTGGCGATGGCAACGGTCATGCCTTTGGTCTGGGAAGTCAGACGGTTGGCGATCTGCATGCCGGCAGCGTCGTCTTTGGCGCTGTTGATTTTCAGACCGGAAGACAGACGGGTCATCGAGGTGCTCAACGAGTCGCCGGCTTTGTTCAGGTTCTTCTGAACGGTCTGGGACGTGACGTTAGTGTTTACTGATAAAGCCATGACGAAATCCTCATTGGATGAATACTGCGGCTTCCGGCCCTGGCAACCGCCGGGTGTGGCCTAGAGAACCTTCGTAATGGTTATCGTCGTAAACGCAGGTTGCTTGAGGTTTATTTTGATTTTTTTTGCAGGCAAGGGGGCCATGCCTTGTAATTCAGGGGGTTAGCGGGGCGATGAGCTGCCGGGCACCCCCCAGTGTGGGAGCGGGCTTGCTCGCGATTCGGGCGACGCGGTGCTTCAGGCAAACCAGGGTGATGCCATCGCGAGCAAGCCCGCTCCCACAGTTTCAATCAGCCCTGCCAGAAAGCAAAACGCCCATGGCTTTAGGGCCACGGGCGTTTTGTGTTTCAACGTAATGCTTACGGGCGATAGATAATCGCCGAGCCCCACGACAGGCCCACACCAAAGCCGCTCAGCGCCACCCGCTTCCAGGTGGCATCCATCACGTGCTTTTCCAGCAGCAGCGGAATGCTCGAGGACACGGTGTTGCCGGTCTCGACCATATCCTTGATAAATTTCTCCGGCTCGCCTTCAAAGCGACGGGCCACGGCGTCAACAATGGCCGCACTGCCCTGGTGGATGCAGAACGCGTCGATATCCTTGGAGGTCAGCTCGGACTCTTCCAGCAACTCGTTCAAGTGCGCAGGCACTTTGAGCAGCGCGAAGTTGAACACCTGGCGCCCGTTCATAAAGAACACACCATCACTGACTTTCAGATGCGGCGCACCCGAACCGTCGGTGCCGAACTTGGCCTTGCCCAACTGCCAGGGAGCGTCTTCGCCCATCCAGGTAGCGGTGGCGGCGTCACCAAAGAGCATGGTGGTGTTGCGGTCTTCCGGATCAACGATTTTCGAGTACGGGTCGGCCGTCACCAGCAGACCGTTCTTCAGGCCCGCGGCCTCCATAAAGCCTTTCATCGCGTAGATGCCGTAGACATAACCCGAGCAGCCCAGGGAGATATCAAAGGCGGCAACGTGGGTCGGCAGACCGAGCTTGTCCTGGACAATGGCCGCGGTGTGCGGCAGGCCTTCAGCGTCGCCGTTCTGGGTGACAACGATCAACGCGTCGATGGATTCGCGTTTAAGCTGAGGATTGTTGATAAACAGTGCGTTGACTGCCTCAACACACAGGTCGGAGGTTTCCTGGTCAGCGTCTTTGCGCGGCAGAAACGCCGAACCGATCTTGCCCAGAATGAATTCTTCGTCTTTGGAGAACTTCGCGCCCTGCGCGTAGTTGTCTACACCGCTTGCTGGCACGTAACTGGCGATGCTTTTAATGCCAATCATTGTGGCTTCCCAATACTAAATAGCTGGAGATCACCCGCTCACATAATCGAGGGGCGCTGACAATAAAAGGGCTTGTGTGGGTGCGTAAAAATAAACAAAACAGCCCGAAAAAGGCCCGGCACCCGCCCGTACGTTTCACACGATACAGTGAAGATGCCCGTTATGACTCATAGGTCACGCTATTTTGTGCGGTTTTATACAAAACATTACAGCCAGAAAGGCGATTTTGTGGGAGCGGGCTTGCCCGCGATGGCAGCAACACGGTATTACCGGCATACCGTGTCGCCTGCATCGCGGGCAAGCCCGCTCCCACATCACCCCCCTGCACCGCTGTTTAGAGCTGGTTGAACAGGCTCAGCTGGGAGATTTTCACGAACGCCAGTTGCGAGGCTTCGAGCATGGCTTTCTGGAACGCCAGTTCGATGGACGCCCCCGCCATATCGGTGTTGCCGATCGCCGCCGTGGTGGAGTCGTTGGCCAGGCCCAGGCTGATATTTTCATCCGCCTGAATATCCACCGCCTTCAGGCGCGCACCAATCGAGCCGCGGGCGCTGTCAACGCCGGCACTGGCGTTTTTCAGGTTGCCGATCGCGGAGTTGATCGCGTCCTTTTGCGTTTGCTGGGCCAGCGGGTCTTTGTCGCTGGGGATTTCCAGGGCCTTGCGCAGCTGGCTGATGGTATCCAGCGCGTTCTGGCTCTGGTGGTTGTTGCGGTTGACGACAAACTGGTCGCCCGCCTGCGGTGCTCCAGCGAAGTCGAACTTGATCCCGAGCGCACCACCATCAACAGTGCCCTGGGCAATCGACTTGCTGTCGGCGCTCAGCGGCTGGGCATAGACTTCGTATTCAGTGGCGCTGGTGAATTTGATCACCGCGCCATCGCTCGGAAAGCTGTCGCCATAGGCCTGGGCGTCGGTCACCGTGGAATTGGTAATCTGCGCCGTCGAACCGTTGCCCGGCGTGCGCGAGGTATTGATGGTGTCCGCCTTGGCCTCAAGCGTAAAGCTGCGCCCCGCCACCAACGCATCCCGCTCAGCCGCTGGTACGTCCTTGAGGTTGGGGGTGATATCGAAGGATACGCCATGCAGGCTGATGCTCTGCGAGCCTTCCTTGGTCGGGTCGAATACGCCATTTCCCGGAATTTGCGAGGTAATGTCCTCGTCATCCGGGCTTTTAGTCAGTTTGAACTGGGTGCTGCTGATAAACGTCAGTTTGTATGGCTGGCCTTCGGCAAAGCTCTTGTTGAACACCGCGCTTGACGTGACCAGACCGGCAGACACCGAGAGCTTGCCGTCATTGACGGTCGGCTCGCCATTGGCATCCACGCCGGGCACAAAAGTCGCCTGGGTACGCCCGGTGTTGGTCGCGCCTTCCATGATGCTCCTGGCCGTGTCGCTGCTGGCCAGGGTCAGGGTGTCGGAAACCTTGAGGTTGAGCTGGGTGTCGTCGCCCTGATAGCTGTAGGTGCCATCATTGTTGCGGGTGTATGGCGGGGTGTCGGTTTTGGAGCCGGAGAACATATAGTTGCCTGAGGCGTCCTTACTGTTGAGCAGGCTGAACACCTGTTCTTCAATGCTGCCCAGTTCGTTGGCGATGGCGCCGCGGTCGGCATCACTGATCCCGCCACCGGCGCGCAGAGCCAGCTCACTGGCTTTTTGCAATGAGTTATTGATGCTGTCGAGCACCGCTTCCTGGGCGCCCAGCGACGACTTGATGCTGTTCATATTGGTGCTGTACTGCGCCAGCATGTCTTTTTGCTGCTGCAATTGCAGCAGGCGCGCCGCACCTACCGGGTCATCGGCAGCGGTCTGGATGCGCACGCCGGAGTCGATCTGGCTCTGGGTCTTGATCACCGACGAGAAGTTGTTCTGGTAGGTGGCACTGGTCGATTCAAAAAACTGCGAAGTTGAAATACGCATCGTCGCGGGCTCCCTTAAAGACTGTTGATCAGCGTGCTGAAGGTTGCTTGCGCCGCTTTGATGATCTGCGACGAGGCGGTGTAGTACTGCTGGAACTTGACCAGGTTGGAGGCTTCTTCGTCCAGGTTGACCTGGGATACCGAGTTGCGCACCTCTTTGGCGTAGGACAAAGCCGCGCCATTGGCGGTGCCGTCGACCGCCGCCTGGCTGGCTTTACCGCCCACCTTGGACACCAACTGACTGTAGGAAGTAGCCATGCTGACGCCGCCAGTGCCGTCCTTGCCTACGCCCACTGTGGCCTTGGTTTGCAGGCCCAGCAGTTCGTTCGCGTTGCGGTTGTCGGCCTTGCCGTCCTTGTTGAACTTGATATCGAAGCTGTCGCCCTTGCCCGGCGAACCGCTGATAGTGGCGTCGAAGCTGACATCCGAAGTGCTGCCGTCAGCGTTGGCGACCGGCACCTTGATCTTGACGGCGTTGTCCTGGCCCGGCACGTAGGAGCCGTCGCTGATCTTTTCGCCTTTTTCGTTCAGCACACGGTAAGTATGGGCTCCAGCGTCATTGACCCCATCGAATACAATACGCAATGGCATCGCGTCTTCGACCTGGGACTGGCCCAGGTTGGTCCCGCTGTAAATATCCAGTGGTACCGTCAGGTTCAAGCCACCTACCGCACCAGTACCCGTATTGGAACCGCCCGCTCCGGCCACCAGCGGCCCGGCAAATGCCAATTTATTGGCATCGCTCATTTGCACGCCGATATTGCCTGCACCACTGCGGGTGGGGCTGACCTTGAACGCGTCGCCAGCGGTCATCGGGCCGCCCTTGAGATCCAGGGTGAAACCGTCAATGACCTTGGCCGGGGTGTCGGTGGTAGCGAACGCCCCCATATCGGTGCCGTCAGAGCGCTTGACCGAGTACTCGGTGGCGCTGGTGAACGTGACCTGATAGTCGTAGGCGGTCAGCGCGCCGCTGTCAGCGATGCTGACATTGAAGTTGCCTGCGCCAATATTTCCGGTCGCCGCCTGGCTGCGCTGGCTGATGGCCGTGGCACTGTTGATGCTGTTGAACAACGACGAGCCGAACTCGCCATTGGCATCCAGGCCCTGGCCCAGCTGCTGGTTGATCGCATCGGCGACCACAATGGCTGTACGGCCCAAATCGTTCATCGCCGGGGCCAGCACATCGTCGCGGTAACGCAGCAGGCCGCCGATCTTGCCGCCACTGATCACCGAGGTCACATCCGAACTCGATTGCTGGAAGTTGACCTGGATGCTGTATTGGCTTTTATCGACCTTGCCCGGCACCGCCGAAATCGTGTTCGAGGTGCTGCCCTGCACCAGCGATTGGCCGGTACCCAGGGTAATATCGTAGACGTTGTCGTGCTCCTGAACCGTCACCCCGACCAGCTCGTTGAGGCTGCGCACGGCTTCGTTACGCGCATCCAGCAGGTTGTTCGGCGTATTGCCAGCCGTGGTGGCCTGGGCGATCTGCTTGTTCAGCGAAGCAATGGTGGCCGTGTGCTGGTTGACCATCGAAGTCAGGGTGTCCAGCTGGCTGTTGATGCCTTCGTTCTGCTGGTTGAGCTGGGTCGAAATCGAGTTGAAGCGGTTGCTCAGGGTTTGCGCACTGGTCAGCAACAACTGCCGCGCGGACACATCACCGGGCGCCGCGGCGGCAGTTTGCAATGAGCTGAAAAAGCTGCTCAGGGCTGCCGATACGCCCGTGTTTTTATCCGACAGCAGTTTGTCGACCGTGCCGATCTGGTCGAGATAAGCCTGGGCATCGCCATTGAGCGAGGTGGTGGTTTGCAACTGGGCGTCGAGGTAGGAGTTGTACACGCGGCGCACGTCGGCCAGGGTGGTGCCGGTGCCGATAAACACCCCGCCCACCTGTTGCGACGCGGCGCTGCCCTGGACGATCTGCTGACGCGAATAGCCCGAGGTATTGGCGTTGGCAATGTTGTTGCCGACTGTCGCCAATGCGCCCTGACTGGCGTTGAGCCCCGACATCCCGATGTTGATCAAACTCGCCATGGTTCAAACCTTATAAATTCGTGAGAGAACCCGTCGAAGCGTAGCTCTGGTAGGTTTTCATTTGCTTGGCTATCTGCGAAATCTTGCTCGCGTACTCAGGGTCGGTCGCATAACCGGCCTTCTGCAATTCGCGTACAAACTGCTCCGGTTTATCGGCCGCATTGAGCACTTCTTTATAACGATTGTTGCTCTGCAACAGCGTCACCAGATCATGGAAGCTGTCCTGATAGGAATCGTAGGAACGGAATTCCGCTGTCTCCTTGACCATCTGCCCGCCCCTGAACTCGCTGGTGATGGCCCGCGCCTGGGCGCCCTGCCAACTGCCGGTGGCCTTGATGCCGAACAGGTTGTGACTGCTGCTGCCATCTTGCTGGCGCATCACCGACTTGCCCCAGCCGGTTTCCAGTGCGGCTTGCGCCACCAGGTACAACGGGTCGACGCCGATGCGGTCGGCGGCCTGTTGCGCCATCGGCAACATGGTGGCGACAAACGCATCCGGCGACTCGAAGGCCTGTTTGGCCGGGGCCAGCGGCGGCTGCGCCACGGCACGACCGTAAACCTGCATGCGCCCTTGCACGCCACTGGCACTGAGCATCGGCTGGCGGCTGCCCTTGAGCACGGCATCCAGCCCCGGCGAAGTGCGCCCCGGCACGGCGGCGGTATTGAGCGTGGAACGCACCGGATCGGCCGATGGCACGATCCCGGCCAGCAAGCGGTCAGTCAGCTTGCTCGGCAACGCCAGACGGCGCTGATTGAGCAGGGCCATGTCATTCTGATGGCCGCCGCCGGCTGCCTGCGGCGTGATGGCGACCCGCGAAGCCCACAATGGACGCTGACCACTGGAACGCACAAAAGGGCTGTCGACGGTGGTGGCGGCCGGGGCTTTGGCTTCGGCAGTCAGCGCCGGGGTCGCCGCAGCCTCCCCCGGCACCGCAGCTTTGTTTTTCGACATCTGGCGCATCAACACATCGGCCAGGCCGATACCACCGCCCTGCCGGGACAGGGTCACGGACAATTGCTGGTCGTACATTTCCTGATACTGCTTGGCCGCCGGGGTGTTGAGCGGGTTGTCCTTGCCCAGCACTTCGTTGGCCGAGCGCATCGACTTGAGCATTTCGTTGAGAAACAGCGACTCGAATTCCTGGGCAACTTTGCGCATATTGCCGTCGCTTTCGCGGTCGCCGACTTTCAGATTGTTCAGCCGATTCAGGTCGGTGAACGCCCCGGAATCGCTGCCACTGACTACTCCACTCTTACGCATATCCATGACGTCGGCCTCAGATCACGATCAGGTCGGCTTGCAGCGCGCCGGCCTGTTTCAGCGCTTCGAGAATCGCCATCAAGTCCCCTGGCGCTGCGCCGACCTGGTTTACCGCCCGCACGATTTCGTCGAGGGTGGTGCCCGGGCCGAACTTGAACATCGGCTTGGCTTCCTGCTGGGCATTCAGTCGCGAACGCGGCACCACGGCGGTCTCGCCGTTGGACAGCGGGCCGGGCTGGCTGACAATCGGGTCTTCGGTGATGGTCACGGTCAGGCTGCCGTGGGTCACTGCGGCGGGCGAAACCTTGACGTTCTGGCCAATCACGATGGTGCCGGTACGCGAGTTGATGATGACCTTGGCCACCGCCTGCCCCGGATCAACTTCGAGGTTTTCCAGGATCGACAGATAGTCGACCCGCTGGCTCGGGTCCAGTGGTGCGGTCACGCGAACCGAGCCGCCATCGATGGCCTGCGCCACACCGGGGCCGAGCAGGTCATTGATCTTGTCGACGATACGCTTGGCGGTGGTGAAGTCCGAACGGTTGAGGTTCAGGGTCAGGCTGTTGCCCTGGTTGAAACCGCTGGGCACGGCCCGCTCAACCGATGCGCCACCCGGAATACGCCCGGCCGAGGGCACGTTGACGGTGATTTTCGAGCCGTCGCGGCCTTCGGCATCGAAACCGCCGACCACCAGATTGCCCTGGGCCACCGCATACACATTGCCATCAATGCCTTTAAGCGGTGTCAGCAGCAGCGTACCGCCGCGCAGGCTTTTGGAGTTGCCGATGGAGGAAACGGTGATATCGATCACCTGCCCCGGCTTGGCGAATGCCGGCAAATCGGCGCTGATGGACACCGCCGCAACGTTTTTCAGCTGCACATTGCCCGAACCCGGCGGTACCTTGATGCCAAACTGCGACAGCATGTTATTGAACGTCTGCAGGGTAAACGGGGTTTGTGTGGTCTGGTCACCCGTACCATTCAAGCCCACCACCAGGCCATAACCAATCAATTGGTTGGAACGCACGCCGGAAATGCTGGCGATGTCTTTCAACCGCTCGGCGTGGGCGCCCAGGGAGGTCGACAACAGCAACACGGCTGCCAGCAGATGCTTGAGGTTGGGCATGGTGAGCTTCATCACTAAAAGGGAAACAGCGGGCTAAGGAAGAAACGGTCAAACCAGCCCGGCTGGCTCGCATCGGCAAAAGAACCGGTGCCCGAGTAGGTGATGCGCGCATCGGCCACACGGGTCGAAGACACGGTGTTGTCGGTGGCAATGTCATCGGCCCGTACCAGGCCGGCAATGCGTACCAGCTCGTCGCCGGTGTTAAGGGTCATCCACTTTTCACCGCGCACGGCGATGATGCCGTTGGGCAGCACGTCGGCGACAGTCACGGTGATCGAACCGGTCAGGCTGTTGCCCTGCCCGGCCTTGCTGTCGCCCTTGGTGGCACGGCTGCCGCTATAACCGGCATTGAGGCTCAAATCGCCACCACCCAGCGGGTTGTTGGTGGTCAGGCCGCTGCCGAACAACGAGGTCAGGCCGATGCTGGTATTGCTGTTTTTACCGATCGCCGAGTTGGCGTTTTTACTCGCCTGGGTCTTCTCATTAAGGGTAATGGTAATGATGTCGCCGATGCGGTACGCCTTGCGGTCGCTGTACAGGTTCTGCTCGAAACCGGCCTGGTAAATCGAGCCGTTGTTGGCGGCAGCCGGCAGCGGCGTACGCGGCAGCACAGGTGCGTAGTACGGGTCGTTGGCCCGCGGTGGCGGGCTGACGCAGCCGGCCAGCAAGGTGATGGCGCCCAGTGCCAGAACAGAAAACAAGCGCTTCATGAGCTCTCCCGCTATTTCACGTAATTACAGGTTTTGCGTGACGAACGACAACATCTGGTCAGCGGTCGAAATCACTTTGGAGTTCATCTCGTAGGCGCGCTGGGTGGTGATCATATTGACCATTTCTTCCACGGTGCTGACGTTCGAGGTCTCGAGCATGCTTTGCATGGTCAGGCCAAAGCCGTTCAGGCCCGGGGTGCCGATTTGCGGCGCACCGCTGGAGGCGGTTTCCAGGAACAGGTTGCCGCCCTGGGACTGCAAGCCGGCCGGGTTGATAAAGTCGGCGGTCTGCACGTTGCCGATCACTTGCGCCGCCGGGTTGCCGGAAATGGTCACCGATACGGTGCCGTCCTGGCCGACGGTGAAGGTCTGGGCATCGGCCGGCACCACAATCGCCGGTTCCAGGGCAAAGCCGTTAGCGGTGACGATCTGGCCATTGGAGTCCAGATGGAAAGTACCGTCACGGGTGTAGGCCGTTGTGCCGTCGGGCTGCATGATCTGGAAAAAACCACGGCCGTTGATGGCCATGTCCAGCGGCTGCTCGGTAGTTTGCAGGCTACCGGCAGTGAAGTTCTTTTGCGTGCCGACAATACGTACCCCGGTGCCCACTTGCAGGCCCGATGGCAGTTCGCTGTCCTGGGTGGACTGGGCACCTGGCTGGCGCTTGATCTGGTAGAGCAAGTCCTGGAACTCGGCGCGATCACGTTTGAAGCCGGTGGTCGAGACGTTGGCCAGGTTGTTGGAAATGGTGGTCAGGTTGGTGTCTTGTGCAGCCAAACCCGTTTTTGCAACCCACAGTGCCGGAAGCATGGAGCTCTCCTCGCGCGCCGGTTTTTCGGCGCCGCGTTCAAGTAATTAGCTGATGGACAGGACGCGAGTCATGGCCTGGTCGTCTTCTTTGGCGGTGTTCATCATTTTGATATGCAGCTCGAACTGCTTGGACAGAGCCAGCACCGAGGTCATTTCATCCACGGCATTGACGTTGCTCGCCTGCAGAAAACCCGAGGTCACCCGCACATTGGCATCGGCCGGGGCCGGCTGACCGTCATTGGTGTGGATCAGGCCGTCGAGGCCCTTGCTCATGGTTTTAAGGTCCGGCTGGACCAGCTTGATGCGGTCCACTTGCGCCATCACCCGCGGGCCTTCGCCCTGGGCGCGGATGCTGATGGTGCCGTCTTCGCCGACTTCGATCTGCTGCTGGGGCGGCACCGCGATCGGCCCGCCGTTGCCCATGATCGGCATGCCGTTGCCGGCACGCAGGATGCCCAGGGCATCCACGTTCATGCTGGCGGTTCGCACATAGGCCTCACTGCCGTCGGGGGCCTGCACCGCCAGCCAGCCGTCGCCGGACACGGCCACATCCAGGTCGCGGCCGGTCTCGACCAGGGCACCTTGGCTGAAATCGGTGGCAGGGCGCTCGGTCAAGGCAAAGGCACGCGCCGGAAAGCTGTCACCAAACACCGGCATCGAGCGGGCCTGTTCCAGGTCACGCTGAAACCCGTTGGTCGAGATGTTCGCCAGATTGTTGGCATGCGCCTTCTGCGCCAGTGCGTTCTGACTGGCGCCGGTCATTGCCACATAAAGGTACTTGTCCACAGTCTTTCCTCTGTCTGACGGACGCTTGCCGCCCACCGCTGTACTGAAGAGGTCATTGCAATTTGCGCACCAACTTTATTTTGACGCGCTGCGGCGCGGGTTTGCGCAGGGATGGGGATAGCGTTTGGTGCGAAGAGACGGCGGGGTTCTGCCGGTTGCGGCAAGGGCTGGCCTGCCGAGTCACGTCGATCTTGTGGGAGCGGGCTTGCTCGCGATTCTGGCGGCGCGATATGTCTGGCACACCGCAGCGATATCATCGCGAGCAAGCCCGCTCCCACAGATCAGCACTTACAGGCTCAAACGTCCTTGCCCGGCTTAATAATGTCGTGCTCGCGCAGTTTGTTGGCGATGGTGGTATGGGACACCCCCAATCGCTTGCCCAGCAATCGGCTACTTGGGTGCTCGGAATACAGCTGTTCCAATACTGCCTTTTCGAACCGCCCGACAATCTGCTCCAGCCCGCCTTCCAGCGAGAACTCGCCCAGGGGCTGACGCACGCCGTAATCCGGCAGGCGGATATGCTCAGCCTTGACCACCCCGCCATCACACAGCGACACCGCCTGAAACAGCACGTTCTCCAACTGGCGCACGTTGCCCGGCCAGTGGTAGTGGCTCAAACGATCCATTGCCGCTGGCGCCAGGCGCGGCAGCGAGCAACCGATCTGGCGACTGGCCTGATCGAGGAAATGCTCCACCAGCGGTTCCAGACCGTCCAGGCAATCGCGCAGCGGCGGAATATGCAGCGATAGCACGTTGAGCCGGTGATACAGATCCTGGCGAAACTCACCCCGAGCGCACAGCTCGGACAGGTCGACCTGGGTGGCGCACATCACCCGCACATCCAGATACACCTCTTCATCACTGCCAACCCGACGAAAGCAACCATCCTGCAAGAAGCGCAGCAATTTGACCTGCAAGCGCGGGCTCATTTCACCCACGCCATCGAGAAACAACGTACCTCCTGCTGTCAGCTCCAGCAGGCCGAGCTTGCCTTCCGCCCGCGCACCTTCAAAGGCACCGGGGCCGTAGCCGAACAGTTCGGTTTCAGCCATCGACTCAGGTAAGCCGGCGCAGTTCAGCGCCATCAATGGCGACTGGCCACGAGGGCTGGCCAGATGGCAGGCCCGGGCCAGCAGCTCCTTGCCGGTGCCGGTTTCGCCTTCTATTAATAGCGGCGCATCCAGCGGTGCCATTCGCCGCGCTTCGCGCACCACCGCAGCCATGACTTTCGAGCTTTGGAAAATACTGTCGAAGCCGCGCAGCTCCTGCTTGCGCACATTGTAGATTTGCTCGCCCACACGGTCGGCGCGGTGCAGGGTCAGCACGGCCCCGGCCATCGCCTCGCTTTCGTCGTGTTCCAGTTGCAGCGGGGCGATATCGGCGAGGTACACCAGGCCCTTGATCTTGACCCGCAAGCCATTGATCCGCGACTTGTTGGCCCGCACCAGTTCGGGCAGGTCGAAGTCTTCGGCGTAGCGTGACAGGGAAATCCCCGGCACTTCATCCACCCGCACCCCAAGCAACTGTGCGGCGGCACGGTTGGCCGCAACAATGCAACCGCCCATATCGATAGACAGCACCGGAAATTCCAGCGCCCCGAGCAAGGCGTTAAGCTCCATATGCCGGCGCTCGCTGGGCATCAAGCCCACACGCTTGACGCCAAACACCCCGGGGATGGTTTCAAACTTCGGACGCAAGGCCTGAAATTGCAGATTAATCAGATTGGGGCAGTACAGATAAATCGCATTGCCCTGATCACCCCCGACCTCGCCGCGCTTGACGTTGATGCCGTAGGCCACCAGCAGGTTGAGAATGTCGCGAAGGATGCCAATCCGGTTTTGGCAGTGGACTTTGATACGCATGGGCAGGGCTCGGGAATAACTAACAATGGATGTCCTATGTGGCAGCGAGCCTGCTCGCGAAGGCTCAAAGAGCGCCATTCGCGAGCAGGCTCGCTCCCACAGGGAGGTTTTCCGGCTTCAGAGGCATTTCATCGTCACGATTTTGTGACAGTTGTGCTGTCGCACAGTCAAGAATGACAGCCTGCCCCTCACATCGTAACGAATACTTTACGAATAAGCGCCATCATCCCAGCATTACTGGCTTTAGGCTAGCTGCACATAACAATCACATGGGGTATCACTAAGGCATCGCAACAACACCGAATAATAAAAACGATTTCCTTGCGGAGAGCCCCATGAAGCAAACGAAATACGTCGCCCGTGAGCCTGATGCCAATGGCTTTATCGACTACACACCCGCCGAGCACGGGGTGTGGAACACGCTGATTACCCGTCAGTTGAAACTACTGGAAGGCCGCGCCTGCCCCGAGTACATGCAAGGCATCGAAAAGCTGGGCCTGCCCCACGACCGCATCCCGCAACTCGACGAGATCAATCAGGTACTGGGCGCCACCACGGGCTGGCAAGTTGCCCGGGTACCCGCACTGATCCCCTTCCAGACCTTCTTCGAGTTGCTGGCCAACAAGCAGTTTCCAGTGGCCACCTTTATTCGTACTCCCGAAGAACTCGATTACCTGCAAGAGCCGGATATTTTCCATGAGATTTTCGGCCACTGCCCGCTGCTGACCAACCCGTGGTTCGCCGAATTCACCCACACCTACGGCAAGCTGGGCCTGCAGGCGAGCAAAGAACAACGGGTGTATCTGGCACGTCTGTACTGGATGACCATCGAGTTCGGCCTGGTCGACACGCCGGAAGGCAAACGCATTTACGGTGGCGGGATTCTGTCGTCGCCCAAAGAAACGGTTTACAGCCTGTCTTCAGAGCCGGAACATCAGGCTTTCGACCCGCTGGAAGCCATGCGTACGCCGTATCGCATCGATATTTTGCAGCCGCTGTATTTTGTCCTGCCGGACTTGAAGCGACTGTTTGACCTGGCCCATGAAGACATCATGGGTATGGTCGAAAAAGGCATGACAATGGGCCTGCACGCGCCGAAGTTCACGCCCAAGCCGAAAGCGGCTTAACCCTTTTTTAGTCATCTATAAAAACTGATTTCAGGAATCCACCATGAACGCACTGAACCAAGCCCACTGCGAAGCCTGCCGCGCCGATGCCCCACAGGTCAGCGACGAAGAACTGCCGATCCTGATCAAACAGATCCCGGACTGGAACATCGAAGTTCGCGACGGCATCATGCAGCTGGAAAAGGTCTTTCTGTTCAAGAACTTCAAATTCGCCCTGGCCTTTACCAATGCCGTGGGCGAGATCGCCGAAGCCGAAGGCCATCACCCGGGCCTGCTGACCGAATGGGGCTCGGTCACCGTGACCTGGTGGAGCCACTCGATCAAGGGCCTGCACCGCAACGACTTCATCATGGCCGCACGCACTGATGAAGTCGCCAAAACTGCCGAAGGTCGCAAGTAATGCACTTTGCCGATATTGGTCGGGTACCGGGCGACCCGATTCTCGGTTTGATGGACGCCTATCAACAGGATACCAATCCGGACAAGTTCGACCTAGGCGTGGGCGTCTATAAAGACGCCAATGGCCTGACGCCGATCCTGCAATCGGTAAAGTTGGCCGAGCAGCGCCTGGTCGATCAGCAACAGACCAAAACCTATATCGGCGGTCATGGTGACAGCCGATTCGGGCAACTGATCAGCGAACTGGTGCTGGGCGAAGACTCACCCCTGCTGGCCAGCAAGCGTGCTGCAGCGACCCAGACCCCGGGCGGTACCGGGGCCTTGCGCCTGAGCGCCGATTTTATCGCGCAATGCTTGCCGGGCCGTGGCATCTGGCTGAGCGATCCAACCTGGCCGATCCACGAAACCATCTTTGCCGCAGCCGGGCTGAAGATCAGTCACTACCCTTACGTGGGCAGCGACAACAAGCTCAATGTCGCGGCCATGCTCGAAGCCCTGGAACACGCGCCAAAAGGCGATGTGGTGCTGCTGCACGCCTGCTGCCACAACCCGACCGGCTTTGACCTGTCCCAGGCGGACTGGCTGCAGGTGCTGGACGTGGTCCGTCGTCGTGAATTGCTGCCTTTGATCGATTTTGCCTACCAGGGTTTTGGCGACGGAATACAGGAAGACGCCTGGTCGACCCGCCTGTTCACCCGTGAACTGCCGGAAGTGCTGATCACCAGCTCGTGCTCGAAGAACTTCGGCCTGTACCGCGAACGCGTCGGTGCATTGATTGTGTGTGCCAATGACGCCGAAAAGCTGACCGATATCCGCAGCCAGTTGGCCTATATTGCGCGAAACTTGTGGTCCAACCCGCCGGATCACGGCGCGGCGGTGGTAGCAACCATCCTCGGCGATGCCCAGCTGAAAAGCGTGTGGATCGCAGAAGTGGAAGCCATGCGCAGCCGTATCGCGCAATTGCGTAGCGGTTTGGTGGAAGCCCTGATCCCGTTCGGGCTGGCGGAGCACTTTGCCCATATTAATGAGCAACGCGGGATGTTTTCGTACACTGGCCTGACCCAAGAGCAAGTCCAGCTGTTGCGCGAGAAACACAGCGTGTACATGGTTGGTTCGGGGCGCGCCAATATGGCCGGGGTCGACGGCACGCGCCTGAGCCTGCTGGCCAAGGCGATTGCGCAGGTGTGTACACACTAGCCCCCCACCCTGTAGCAGCTGCCGAAGGAACGAGGCAGCTGCTACAGGGCTCTGCCTTTTGCAGCGACAGCTGCAATATGAAAAGTTCGATACAAATCCCCCCAGACGCAATAAAAAGACAAATTGTCACACTCCCTCCTGTATCCTTAGCAAGCTACTTAAAACACACCTTACGAGGAGCGCGACGATGCACGAGATCCCAAACCTCCCCTTCCCAAGCCTGCACGAAACCGAGCAGCCAACCCCGCAACACACCAGTGGCGAAAACCCCGCACTGGACGAGGCTTCTGAAAGCCTGCAGGCCGAAAGCGAAGACTGACGGCGCACAATCAGACGGTGCGAAAAGCATTCAGTTTTTCACACCGTCTGACACAATCGCCCCTTATTGCGGAATCAAGCGTGACTGACACCTTCAGCGATACCCAGGCCAGCGTTCTGATCGGCACCGCCGAGAAAATGATCGACCTCTGGGAGCGCCTCAGCCCCGAAAAACAAGCTCTCCTGCTCAAACGGTTCGGCACCCAGGAAAATGCACTGGCCGCTTTAATCGCGACGCAACTGGTTACACCACTATAATCTGCACCAACCCGCTCCCCGCAGGACCCCTACCCCATGCCTGAAACACAGCGCCCCATGGCAATCACGCTGCAAGTGGTTTCCATCGTCCTGTTTACCTTTATCGGCTATTTGAACATTGGCATTCCGCTGGCCGTACTGCCGGGTTACGTGCATAACCATCTCGGTTACGGCACGGTGATCGCCGGGCTGGTGATCAGCGTGCAATATTTGGCTACGCTGCTGAGCCGGCCTTACGCCAGCCGCTACATCGATACCCGGGGCAGCAAGCGCGCCGTGATGGTTGGCCTGGCCGGCTGCGGCCTGAGTGGCGTGTTTATGCTGGTGTCCAGCTGGCTGACGAGCATGCCGGCCTGGAGCCTGGCCAGCCTGTTGATCGGCCGGCTGGTGCTGGGCAGCGCGGAAAGCCTGGTGGGCTCCGGCTCAATCGGCTGGGGCATAGGCCGGGTCGGCGCGCAGAACACGGCCAAGGTGATTTCCTGGAATGGCATCGCCAGCTACGGCGCTATTGCCATTGGCGCACCTCTGGGCGTGGTCATGGTCGGCCACCTGGGCATGTGGAGCCTGGGCGTAAGCATTATTGCCCTGGGAGCGCTGGGCGTACTGCTGGCCTGGCCAAAACTGGCGGCCCCCATTGTCAGCGGCGTGCGCCTGCCGTTTCTGCATGTACTGGGACGCGTGTTGCCCCACGGCACCGGGCTGGCCCTGGGCTCGATCGGCTTTGGCACCATCGCCACCTTTATCACCTTGTATTACGCGACCAACCACTGGGAAAACGCAGCGCTGTGCCTGAGCCTGTTTGGCGCCAGCTTTATCAGTGCGCGTTTGCTGTTTGGCAACCTGATCAACCGTATCGGCGGTTTTCGCGTGGCGATTGCCTGCCTGAGCGTCGAGACGCTGGGCCTGCTGTTGCTGTGGCTGGCACCCAACCCGGAGTTGGCCCTGGCGGGCGCGGCCTTGAGCGGCTTTGGCTTTTCGCTGGTGTTCCCGGCGCTGGGGGTTGAGGCGGTCAACCTGGTGCCGGCCTCCAGCCGGGGGGCTGCGGTGGGTGCGTATTCGCTGTTTATCGACCTGTCGCTGGGCATCACCGGGCCGCTAGTGGGTGCCGTGGCGGCAGGGTTCGGCTTTGCTTCGATCTTTCTGTTTGCGGCGCTGGCGGCGCTTGGCGGGTTGATGCTGAGTGTTTATCTGTATCGTCAGGCGCAGAACGCAAGAGCGTCCTAGCTCGCGCTCAGGGTGATTAAGCCCGCTCCCACAGGACTGCTGCTGCCCTCTAGAAATCCACCTTGCCCCGCCCCGCCTTGATGTTGCCGCGCTTGGTCTTGGATTCCAGCCGACGTTTTTTTGAGCCCAGGGTCGGCTTGGTCGGGCGGCGCTTTTTCTCCACCTTGGTGGCACTGACGATCAACTCCGCCAGACGCTCCAGCGCATCAGCCCGATTCTGCTCCTGGGTGCGGTATTGCTGGGCTTTGATAATCAGCACGCCATCACTGGTGATGCGGCTGTCACGCAGCGCCAGCAGCCGCTCCTTGTAAAAATCCGGCAACGACGAATTGGGAATATCAAAGCGCAGGTGCATGGCGCTCGAAACCTTGTTGACGTTCTGCCCGCCCGCACCCTGGGCGCGAATGGCCGTCAGTTCGATCTCGGCATCAGGGATATGCACGTTGTTGGAAATCACCAGCATCAAAAAAGAGTCCGTGTTCAGAGCATCAAGGATACCCCACAAACAACAAACCCGGCGCAATGGCCGGGTTTGCAGGGTTAAACACAGCGTTTATTTGGCAGAGCTGTAAGCCGTTGCCTGCGCCTGTACCGCGCGCTTGTTCTTGATCACGAAGCACAGCCACATAAAGGCCACCCACACCGGAATCGCGTACACCGACACGCGAATCCCCGGGATCAACAGCATGATCACCAGGATGAACGCTACAAACGCCAGGCAGATGTAGTTGCCGTACGGATACCACAGCGCCTTGAACAGCGGGACTTGCGCGGTCTTGTCCATATGCTGGCGGAACTTGAAGTGCGAGTAGCTGATCATCGCCCAGTTGATCACCAGGGTCGCCACTACCAGGGACATCAGCAGTTCCAGCGCATCATGGGGCATCAGGTAGTTGAGCAGCACTGCAATGACCGTCACCGCCGCCGAGGCCAGGATCGAGTTGACCGGCACGCCGCGCTTGTCGATTTTGGCCAGCACTTTCGGCGCATCGCCCTGCTGCGCCATACCCAGCAACATGCGGCTGTTGCAGTAGGTGCCGCTGTTGTACACCGACAATGCTGCGGTCAAGACCACGAAGTTGAGGATGTGCGCAGCAGTGTTGCTGCCCAGCATCGAGAACACTTGCACGAACGGGCTGCTGCTGTAGCTGTCGCCACCGGCATTCAGGGTTTCAAGCAGCGAGTCCCACGGGGTCAACGACAGCAGAACTACCAGGGCACCGATATAGAAAATCAGGATGCGGTAGATCACCTGGTTGATCGCTTTCGGGATCACGGTGCGTGGTTTGTCGGCTTCAGCTGCGGTGAAACCGAGCATTTCCAGGCCGCCGAAGGAAAACATGATAAAGGCCATGGCCATGATCAGGCCGGTCGTCCCGTTCGGGAAGAAACCACCGTGTTCCCACAGGTTGCTGACCGAAGCCTGAGGGCCACCGCTGCCGCTGACCAGCAGGTAGCTGCCCAGGGCGATCATGCCGACAATTGCCACGACCTTGATGATCGCGAACCAGAACTCGGCTTCGCCAAACACTTTGACGTTGGTCAGGTTGATCAGGTTGATCAGCACGAAGAAGGCCGCTGCCGAGGCCCAGGTGGGGATCTCCGGCCACCAGTAGTGCACATATTTGCCGACGGCGGTCAGCTCCGACATGCCCACCAGGATGTACAGCACCCAGCAGTTCCAGCCCGACATAAAGCCGGCGAAACCGCCCCAGTATTTATGGGCAAAGTGGCTGAAAGAACCGGCAACCGGTTCTTCGACGATCATTTCGCCGAGCTGGCGCATGATCATGAACGCGATAAAGCCGCAGATCGCATAGCCCAGAATCATCGATGGACCGGCCGACTTCAGCACCCCGGCCGAACCGAGAAACAGGCCAGTACCAATCGCGCCACCGAGGGCTATCAGCTGGATATGACGATTTTTCAGGCCGCGTTTAAGCTCGCCCGAATGCGAGGTATTTCCACTCATTGCAAAGGTCCCACACAAGGTTTGATGTGATTCAGTGCGTTGTAACTTGAGCACCAGAGGCAGTGATCGAAGGGTCTACAACACAAATCAAACCCCAGCGCAGACGCCAGGAATCCAAGGTTGTTTCACGAGTCATGCGTCACCTGTTTGTTTTTATCTGTGACGGAATCGAACCCGCAACGCTTGTGGCATTGCGGAATTATCAAGGCGGATAGCCTTGAGGTTTTGGCCGTTCGGTGTAACGCCGAGCGGCGCAAAATGCGCGGGTACGCAATTGAGTCACAGTTAAAACGCGGCGCATTGTACACCCGCACGAAGGCAAGATCCCATCACACAGCCGATTGCAATACGAAACAAGCCGCAATTTATGTAGGAACTGTCCTAATTCTGTAAATCTCGGAAGGTTTTCATTACAAAGGGATGATTTCAGCGGTTTAGGGTCGGTAAGTGGCTGAATTCGTATAGGTTTATTGACATGGTGTAACGATTATTTGCCACGCGAATTACGACCCGTAGCAGCTGCCATCAGCATTTCGCAGACATAAAAAAACGCCAACCCCTGGGGGTTGGCGTTTTTTGTACCGCGCTTACCGCTTACTGCGGCTTGCGACGACCGAAGCCCGGGCGCTGGCCCGAACCTGCCGGGGCACCACGACGCTTGCCCGACGGCGCATCGTCAACCAGCTTTGGCCCGTTACGGGTTGGCTTGGTTGGACGCTTGTTGATTTCGCTCGGACGCTCGGCAACTGGCGCACCACGACCTGCTGGCACACGATCAGTACGGCCGGCAGGCTTGCGCGCCGGACGAGCCGATTCATCACGAGCCGGACGGCCCGGACGCTCGCCTTCGATATGCGGCTGGCGTGCCGGACGCGGCGCAACAGGTGCACCTTCAGCCGGGCGCAGCACGCGGGCAACACGGTCACCACGGGCCACAGGGCGCGAGGATTTGCGCTGCATGCGCTCAAGCTTGTCTTTGCTCTTGGCGTTCATCTCAGGCATGGCAACCGGCGTGAGGCCGACTTCAGCGCTGAGAATGTCCACTTCGAACTGGCTCATTTCGCGCCAGCGACCCATCGGCAGATCGGAGTTGAGGAACACCGGACCGAAACGTACGCGCTTCAGGCGGCTGACCACCAGGCCCTGGGATTCCCACAGACGACGCACTTCACGGTTACGGCCTTCCATCACTACGCAGTGGTACCAATGGTTGAAGCCTTCGCCGCCTGGCGCCTGCTTGATGTCGGTGAAACGCGCCGGACCGTCTTCCAGCACAACGCCGGCCTTGAGGCGGGCAATCATGTCGTCATCCACTTCGCCACGCACACGTACCGCGTATTCACGGTCCATTTCGTACGAAGGGTGCATCAAGCGGTTGGCCAGCTCACCGTCAGTGGTGAACATCAGCAAGCCGGTGGTGTTGATGTCCAGACGACCGATATTGATCCAGCGGCCTTCTTTTGGACGCGGCAGTTTGTCGAACACGGTCGGACGGCCTTCAGGGTCGTCACGGGTGCAGATTTCGCCGTCGGGTTTGTTGTACATGATCACGCGGCGAACCGATTCGGCTGCCTCTTCACGCTTGATCACCTTGCCATCGATGGTGATGGCGTCGTGCAGGTCTACGCGCAGACCCAGGGTTGCATCCTTGCCATTGACCTTGATCCGGCCCTGGCTGATCCAGCTCTCTACGTCGCGACGCGAGCCAACGCCAATACGGGCGAGGACTTTTTGCAGTTTTTCGCCTGCAGGGCCAATTTCCTGGCCGTCTTTAGGGTCGAGATCTTTCATCTGGGCACCTCCCGGTGTGTCAATTCAGGCGAGCGCCTGAAGTGTTAAAAATGGGCCTTGGGGCTCTGCTGAGCCCCAGAGGGTCGCGAATCATACGCGGATATTGGCCATTGCGCATCAAAGGCTAGTCACGAAGTGCGTGGCTCACTTGGTTTTCCGCCGGCCGGTGGCCTCAAGCGCCAGTAAACGCAGGGCGGATTCGGCCAGCACCGCACGTTTTTCGTCTTTGTCGAGTTTCTTCCAGGCCTTGATTTCACGCTTGGTTCGCCCGCAGCCCAGGCAAATGTCGTCGGTGAACTTGCAGACACCGATGCAGGGGTCTTTGGTTGCAGTCATGGCAGCCCTCCGAAAATTGTGTGGGAGCGGGTTTGCTCGCGATGGCATCGCTGCGGTGTGCCTGACAGTCCGCGTCGTCTGCATCGCAGGCAAGCCAGCTCCCACGGGTCATGCATTGCCCGCAGAATCCGCGGCTTGCCAGGATCCTTAATGGGAGTGCATCAGTCTTCCTGCTCGCGGCGTTCCTGTTCGATGGCTTCGGCCAGGGCCTGAGCCTCAAGCTCTTCGTCGCTCAAGGCAGATCGCTGCTCAAGTGCAGCAACCGCAGCGCGCAATCGCTCGCGGGCCAACTCGGCCGCAGAGGGTTGCTGCGGTTGTGGTTGGGCTTCTATTTCCGGCTCAGGCTCAGGCTCAGGCTCTAGAGCTTCAACTGGCGCAACGTCGCGCAACAAATCATCAAAGTCGGTTTTAAGACCTTCCTCCATCGAGTCCAGTTCCGTCAGCAGGGTGCGGAAGCTGGTTTCGTCTTTCGGCTCTTCCGGCTCGGCGCTTTCGTCGGCCAGCGCCTGAAGATGCGCAGGCACCGGGGCATCGTCAAAATCGAGGATCGGATCCGGCTCCAGCTCGCGCAGCTCGGCCAGTGGCGGCAATTCATCGAGGCTCTTGAGGTTGAAGTGGTCAAGAAAGCCCTTGGTGGTGGCAAACATCGCGGGCTTGCCCGGCACGTCACGATAACCCACCACGCGAATCCACTCGCGCTCCAGCAGTGTCTTGACGATATGGCTGTTGACCGCCACACCGCGCACATCTTCGATCTCGCCACGGGTAATGGGCTGGCGATAAGCGATCAGCGCCATGGTCTCCAGCATGGCCCGCGAGTAACGTTGCGGGCGTTCTTCCCACAGACGTCCGACCCAGGGCGAGTACTTTTCGCGGATCTGCAGGCGATAGCCGGAGGCAACTTCTTTCAGTTCAAAGGCGCGGCCGTCGCAGGATTTGCGCAGCAGTTCCAGGGCCTTCTTGAAGACCGGCGGTTCCGGGCGCTCGCCCTCTTCAAACAGTTCGAACAGGCGCTCAAGGCTCTGCGGCTTTCCCGAGGCCAGCAGAAAGGCCTCAAGCAAGGGGGCCAGCTCGCGGGGTTCAGTCAAATTCATGGTTTCAGCTCTTTATTCGGCTCTTGCCCGCACATGGATCGGCGCGAAGGGTTCATTTTGTACCAACTCGATCAGCGACTCTTTGACCAGTTCAAGAATGGCCATAAAGGTCACGACTACACCCAACTTGCCTTCTTCAGCGGTAAACAGCTCGACAAAGGGTACAAAGCCACCCCCCTTGAGACGCTCAAGTACGTCGCTCATGCGTTCGCGGGTCGACAGGGCCTCACGGCTGACCTGATGACTTTCAAACATGTCGGTGCGGCGCAGCACTTCGGCCATCGACATCAGCAGCTCTTCGAGCGCCACATCCGGTACCAGTTTGCGCGCCCGTGCTTCGGGAGCATCGAGCTTGGGCACATAGATCTCGCGCCCTACCCGGCTGAGCCCCTCAATGCCTTCAGCGGCAGCCTTGAAGCGCTCGTATTGCTGCAGGCGGCGAATCAGCTCGGCACGGGGGTCACCCTCGTCCTCCTCGATTTCGGCCGAACGCGGCAACAGCATCCGCGACTTGATCTCGGCCAGCATCGCGGCCATGACCAGATACTCGGCCGCCAGCTCCAGGCGCACGGTTTTCATGAGCTCGACATAACCCATGTACTGGCGGGTAATTTCCGCCACCGGAATGTCGAGAATGTCGATATTTTGCTTGCGGATCAGGTACAGCAGCAGGTCGAGCGGGCCTTCAAAAGCGTCAAGAAACACCTCCAGTGCATCCGGGGGGATATACAGGTCTTGCGGCATTTCGATGACCGCCTGGCCATAGACCATGGCCAGAGACAGTTCTTGCTGGGCACCGGCCCGGGCCTCAGGTGCTTCTACGTCAGACATCAGGCCTCGACCATAAAGGGTTGAGGATCACCGCAGCCCACCCGCACGATCTCGGGGTCACCACTGTCCACCAGGCTGATGACAGTGGAGGCCTTGTTGCCGCCAAAACCGCCGTCAATGATCAGGTCGACCTGTTTTTCCAGGGCATCACGGATTTCATACGGGTCTTCCATCGGCTCGCTCTCGCCCGGCAGGATCAGGGTCACGCTCATCAGCGGTTCGCCCAGCTCTTCAAGCAATGCCAGCGCAATCGGATGGCTCGGTACGCGCAGGCCAATGGTACGGCGTTTAGGGTGCAGCAGCAGGCGCGGCACTTCGCGGGTGGCGTTGAGGATAAAGGTGTACGGCCCCGGCGTATGCGCCTTGAGCAGACGGAAGATGCCGGTATCCACCTTGGCAAACAGCCCCAGCTGCGACAGGTCACAGCACATCAGGGTGAAGTTGTGCTTGTCGTCCAGGTTGCGCAGGCGCTTGATCCGCTCGATCGCACCCTTGTCACCCATCTGGCAACCGACGGCATAGGACGAGTCGGTCGGATAAATCACCACCCCACCCTTCTTGATGATTTCAACGGCCTGTTTGATCAGACGCGGTTGTGGGTTTTCCGGATGAATCTGGAAAAATTGACTCACAGTGTTTACCTGTTCAGACGTTGGCAGTGGGTTTGTCATATTTGAATCGACACCACAATGGCGGCAAGTCTTCCGGAAGCGGACGGTATTCGCCGATCTCGGACCACCCTCCTGGACCATGAAAATCACTGCCGGCACTGACCAGCAGACCGAATTCACGCGCAAGGATCGCCAGGCTGCCAACCTGATCGGCCGGCTGGTACCCGTTGACCACTTCAATCGCGTGACCCCCAGCTTGAATATAGTCGCCAATCAGCCGTCGGCGCTTGCTGCGGGTAAAATCGTAGTGCGAGGGGTGCGCCAGACTGACCCAGGCGCCTGCTGCGCGCAGGGTGGCGACGGTGTCTTCCAGGGTCGGCCAGTGCAGCTTGACGTCCCCCAGCTTGCCGGCCCCCAGCCATTTGCGGAAGGCTTCGGCGCGATCCTTGACGTAACCGGCCTCGACCAGAAAATCGGCAAAATGCGGACGGGCCGGGGCGTTGCCGCTGTCACCCAGGGCTTGCTGGATAGCCCGTGCGCCTTCAAGCGCACCAGGCATACCCTTGAGCGCCAGCTTGCGACTGATCTCTTCGGCGCGCAGCCAGCGGCCATCGTGCAATTTGGCAATGGCCTCGACCAGCGCCGGGGCGTTGACATCGAAACCGTAGCCGAGCACATGAATCGTCGCCCCGCCCCAGGTGCAGGACAACTCCACGCCGTTGACCAATGTCATGCCCAGCGCCTGCGCCGCCGCGCGGGCTTCGTCGAGGCCTTCAAGTGTATCGTGATCGGTCAGGGCCAGGACTCGCACACCTTTCTCGAACGCACGCGCGACCAGTACCGCAGGCGCCAGGGCGCCATCGGATGCCGTGCTATGGCAATGCAAGTCAATTTCCACGGGGATTTAATAACCTCTAGCTGACGCTTTCGCTGTCATTGATGTTTGTTATTATGCCGCCACATCCTGCTTCTGGCTGCCACTGTGAAACAATTCATCGACTTCATCCCGCTGTTACTGTTTTTCATCGTTTACAAAATCGAACCGCGCATCGTCGAAATCGGCGGGCACAGCCTGTCGGTCGGCGGTATCTACAGCGCTACCGCCATGCTGATCATCAGTTCGCTGGTGGTGTATGGCGCGCTGTTTATCAAGCAACGCAAACTCGAAAAAAGCCAATGGCTGACCCTGATCGCCTGCCTGGTATTCGGCAGCCTGACTCTGGCCTTCCACAGCGAAACCTTCCTTAAATGGAAAGCCCCGGTGGTCAACTGGCTGTTTGCCCTGGCGTTTGCCGGCAGCCACTTTATCGGCGACAAGGTCCTGATCAAGCGCATGATGGGCCACGCCCTGAGCCTGCCAGATGCCATCTGGACCCGCCTGAACGTGGCCTGGATCGGGTTTTTCCTGTTCTGCGGCGCGGCCAACCTGTTCGTGGCATTCACTTACCAAAGCATCTGGGTCGACTTCAAAGTGTTCGGCAGCCTGGGCATGACTGTGTTGTTCCTGATCGCCCAGGGCATTTACCTGTCGCGCCATCTGCATGACACCGACCCGACTGATACCACCCCCAAGACCAAGGACTGACATGCTCTACGCCATCATTGCAACAGACGTCGCCAATTCCCTCGAAGCTCGCCTGGCTGCCCGCCCTGCGCACCTTGAGCGCTTGCAACAACTGAAAGCCGAAGGCCGCATCGTACTGGCCGGCCCGCACCCGGCCATCGACAGCAATGACCCTGGCGCTGCCGGTTTTAGCGGCAGCCTGATCGTGGCCGAGTTCGAATCCCTGAACGCTGCCCAGGCCTGGGCCGAAGCCGACCCTTACGTTGCCGCTGGCGTATATGCCAATGTCAGCGTCAAGCCGTTCAAGCAAGTCCTGCCGTAACCTGTATCTTTACCGGCAGCCGGCGCAAACAGCACCGGCACCGGTCAAATCGAGTAAGTCATGAGCGACCTGTTACTGATAGATGATGACCAGGAGCTGTGTGAGCTGCTGGTCAGTTGGCTGAGCCAGGAAGGCTTTCAGGTTCGCGCATGCCACGACGGTGCCAGCGCCCGCAAGGCGCTGGCAGAGTCCAGCCCCGATGCCGTGGTGCTGGATGTCATGCTCCCCGACGGCAGCGGCCTTGAGCTGCTCAAGCAACTGCGCAACGACCACCCTGATCTGCCGGTGCTGATGCTCTCGGCCCGAGGCGAACCGCTGGACCGCATCCTGGGCCTGGAGCTGGGCGCCGATGACTACCTGGCCAAGCCTTGCGACCCTCGCGAGCTGACAGCCCGCCTGCGCGCCGTGTTGCGCCGCAGCCACCCGGCGGCGGTGTCCAGCCAGATGGAGCTGGGCGACCTGTGTTTCAGCCCGATGCGCGGCGTGGTCACCATCGACCAGCGCGACATTACCCTGACCGTGTCTGAAAGCCGCATCCTTGAAGCCCTGCTGCGCCAACCGGGTGAGCCGCTGGACAAACAGGAACTGGCGCAGATCGCCCTGGGCCGCAAGCTGACCCTGTACGACCGCAGCCTGGACATGCATATCAGCAACCTGCGCAAAAAGATCGGCCCGCACCCGGATGGCAGCCCGCGCATCGTGGCACTGCGCAGCCGCGGGTATTTCTACAGCGTCTGAGAAAAGCGCCCTCACCCTGTGTAAATCCCCGGCAAAACCGTCTTTACCAAAGCTTTACCCACGGTTGACAGCGATTGACCTTGATCTCCCTAAACTGGGCGCATCCGGAACAACCGGAATCCAAATTCAAAGGAGACACACCATGCGTAAGACTCTAATTGCTTTGATGTTTGCTGCAGCACTGCCAACCGTCGCAATGGCCATGCCTGGTGGTGACGGCCAGATGGGCCCTCGTCACGGCGGCGAGCACCACGGTCGCGGCGACGCCCCTTACAGCCAGCTGGACCTCACCCGCGAGCAGCGCCAGCAGATCGGCAAGCTGATGGGCGAGCAAATGCATGATCGCAAGCAACTGGTCGAGAAGTACCTGGAAAAACTGCCAGCCGCCGACCAGAAAGCCCTGAAAGACGAGTTGAAGGCCAAGCACGACAAAACCCAGAGCGATATTCGCGCCTTGCTCAAGCCTGATCAGCAAAAACGCTTCGACGAGATGCAAAAGAAACGCGCCGAGCGTCAAGCCGAGATGAAAGAGTTTAAGGACTGGAAAGCACAGCAAGCGCCAAAAGCGCAATAATCTGTCTGCCCACCAAGCCCAACGGCTCACGCCGTTGGGCTTTGGTCGTTTCAATCAATGACTTGTGAGGAATTACCGTGCGATCACTGTTTTGGCGCATTCTCGCCAGCTTCTGGCTGGCGATTGCCCTGGTCGCAGGGTTGTCGATCCTGCTGGGGCATATGCTCAATCAGGACGCATGGATTCTCAGCCGTCATCCCGGGATCGCCAATCTGGCGCAACAGTGGACCGAGCGTTACGAAACTCAGGGCGCCGATGCGGCGCAGGATTTCCTTGAACGGCGCAAGCGCCGTTATCACATCGACGTGCAAGTGCTCAACGAAAGTGGCGACCCGCTGGTACGTGGCACCTTCCCGCGTCGGGCAGCCGCCTGGGAAGCCCGCCAGAATCCGGGCACAGAACAGTTGCCATGGCGTCGCCTGACCGTCGAATACACCAGCCCGAAAACCGCCGAAACCTATTTGCTGATTTACCGCATTCCGCACCCGGAACTGGATGCCTGGCACCGCCAGAGCCTGATCTGGCCTCTGAGCGCACTGGGGATTGCGCTGGTGGTGCTGACGCTGTTCAGCCTGATGGTGACGCTCTCGATTACCCGCCCGCTCAAGCGTCTGCGCGTTGCCGTGCATGACCTTGGGCAAACCACTTACCAACAGAACAGCCTGGCGCAGTTGGCGTCGCGACGTGATGAATTTGGCGTGCTGGCCACCGACTTCAACCGCATGGGTGCCCGCCTGCAAAGCCTGATCGGCAGCCAGCGCCAACTGCTGCGTGATGTGTCCCACGAGCTGCGCTCGCCCCTGGCCCGACTCAAGATCGCTCTGGCCCTGGCTGAACGCGCCGGGCCTGAAGAACGTGAAAAACTGTGGCCACGCCTGACCCGCGAGTGCGACCGGCTGGAATCGTTGATCAGCGAGATTCTGACCCTGGCCCGGGTCGATGCTGATCAGGCCAGCGCCGAGCAGGTCGACCTCAATGCACTGCTCAACACCGTGCAAAAAGACGCCTCGATGCTGGCCCCCGAGCAGCCCGTACTGCTGCAAGCCGAACAGGGGTTGGGCCTCAACGGCTGGCCAACGATGATCGAGCGCGCCGTGGATAACCTGTTGCGCAACGCGCAGCGCTTCAACCCGCCTGGCCAGCCGATTGAACTGAGTGCGGAGCGCGAAGGCGAACACATCACCATCAAGGTTCGCGACCATGGCCCGGGGGTCGCTGAAGAGTACCTGGCGCAATTGGGTGAGCCGTTTTTCCGCGCACCCGGCCAGACCGCGGCCGGCCACGGGCTGGGATTGGCCATTGCGCGACGGGCGGCGGAACGCCATGGCGGGCGGCTGATGCTGGGCAATCACCCGGATGGCGGATTTGTTGCCACCCTGGAGTTACCGCTGAAACCGGACGGTAACCTGTAAAGGTTTCGCAGCAATTTGATCGCGTAGCAGCAACTGTCTTGCCCAGTCATTCACGTTCGCCATGCTGTGCCGTCGCGCAGCATGGCGTTAAGCCGGATC
>NZ_WIWH01000033.1:0-66159 GCF_009600035.1 Pseudomonas sp. FSL R10-2964
TGGTGGGCCCGTCGTCCGGTTCGCCGTCGGCGTGCGGAGCAGTGTCGGGGTCGAGCTGCTCGTGCGGCGCAGGCTCGGTGGTGGGGCTGGTGGCCGAGCTGTTGTCTTCATTGCGGGTGCTGCTGGTGGCACCCTGTGCGCTGCTGCTCAGCGGGGTTTCAGTCTCGGCTGGCGCGGGCGGCTCGGGGGGGTGTTCGGCTTCGGCTTCAGCTTCGGCCTGGGCGCGTTGCTGCTCGAGCAACTGTTCGACCAGGGCTTTGTTCTGTGCCGCAGCCTCCAGCTCGGGTTGCAGTTCCAGCGCCTGTTCCCAGGCATCGATGGCCGCTTCCAGCTCGCCGTTCATGGCCAGTGCATTGCCGCGATTATAGTGCGCGCTGGCGCTGTTGACTTCGGCAAAGCGTCGGGCTGCACCCGCATAGTCGCCCGCCCGGTACAGGGCCACGCCCTGCCAGAGCGGGTCAGTGAAGTGTTCCACGGCCAGCAGCGGCTTGTTTTGCTGCAACAGGCGCAGGCCCTGTTGGTCGGGGCGCAGCCACAGGTCGGTAAAACTCATGGCCTGCGCGGGCTGCGGTTGCAGCATAAACAGCAGGGGCAGGCAGAACAGCCAGCCACGGCGGCCCGCGCAGGCCACCAGCAGCAGAAGCGGCAGCAACAGCCAGTAACCCTGGTCGGCCCAGGTATCCAGTTGCAGGGTCTGGCCGTCATTGCGCAGGTTGCGCGGGCCGTCGAGCAGGCCCAGGCCGCGCAGGTCGTTGTCATCCAGACGCGCCTGGCGGTAGCGGCCACCTATATCGAGGGCAAAGGCGCGCAGGCTCGGGCTGTCGAGACGCGGCAGGAGAATGGCACCCTGGTCGTCCTGGAGAAACTGCCCGTTTTCATCCACCACGGGGGCGCCTTCGCGACTGCCAATACCCAGTATCAGCAGTTGCGGTGCATGGCCGCTCAAGGCCTGGCGGATGCCGTTGCGCTCCTGTTCACTGAGCGATGAGGTGATTAGCAGCAAGCGGCCCTGGCCCAGTGCGCTCTGATCCAGCAGTTCAAGGGCTTTACCAATCGCCAGGTCGGCGCGATGGCCCGGCTGCGGCATGATTGACGGCTTGAGGGCTTCGAGCAGGTTGCGGCTGGTGGCCATGTCATCGGACAGCGGCACCAGGGTATGGGCGCTGCCCGCGTAGACGATCACGGCGGTTTGCGCGTCGCTGCGGTTTTGCAGCAGGTCGTAGATTTTGCGCCGTGCCTGCTCAAGACGGTTGGGCGAACTGTCGGTGGCGAGCATTTCGGGGGTCAGTTCGAGCATCACCACCAGCGGGTCTTCAGGTTTCTGCGAGGACTGCTCGACGCGCTGCCAACTGGGCCCGAGCAGGGCCAGCAGGGCCAGCAGCCAGCCGAGCCCGAGGGCGATCCATGGCAATTTGCTGCTACGCCCGCTGCCGCCGCTGAGCAGCACCCGATGAAAAGCGGGCGGCAGGATTTTCTGCCAGCGGCCCGCGCGTTTTTCCCGGTGCCAGCGCTGCCACAGCAACCAGCCGAGCAGCGGCAGGATGAGCAGCCATTCGGGGCGGAACCAGTGCGGCCAGAGCGTGCTCATCGACGCCTCCGCAGGCGCAGGCGTGTGAGGCGCGCACGCCAGTCAGGATGTTGCTGCAGAAAATGCTCCTTGCTCAGCCAGCGCTGCACCGGGTTGTTGGGCCACAGTTCGCGGATCACCAGCAGCATACTGAGCAACAGGGCCGCGGCCAGCGGCCAGCTGTAGAGTGCCTGCGCCGGACGCGCCTGGGTCGGTTGTTGGGCCACAGGCTCCAGTTGGTCGAGGGTGTCCTTGATGGCCGCCAGTTCACCGCCGTTGCGGGCGCGGAAGTAGCGGCCACCGGTGACTTTGGCGATTTCTTCGAGTGCCGGCTCATCGAGGTCGACCCCGGGGTTGATGCTGAGCAGGCCCTTGCTGCTCTCGTCCGGGTCTGCGCCGATGCCGATGGGGTAGATTTTGACTCCCTCTTCGGCAGCCAGGCGAGCGGCGGTCAGCGGGTCGATATGCCCGCCGTTGTTGGCGCCATCGGTAATCAGGATCAGCACCCGGCTTTGTGCCGGGCGTTGGCGCAGGCGCTTGAGGGCCAGGCCAATGGCGTCGCCGATGGCGGTGTTCTTACCGGCGATGCCAATGCGTGCTTCGTCGAGCCAGGTATGCACGGTGTGGCGGTCGAAGGTCAGCGGCGCTTGCAGGTAAGCCTGGCTGCCGAAGAGGATCAGGCCGACGCGATCGCCCTCACGGTTTTCGAGGAACTCGCCGAGCAGGTTTTTGACCAGGTCCAGGCGGGTTACGTCTTCACCCTGCCATTGCATGTCGGGGTAGTCCATCGAACCCGAGACATCCACCGCCACCAGCAAATCACGGCCGCTGGCGGCAATCGGCAAAGGTTCGCCCAGCCACTGCGGGCGGGCAGCGGCCGTCAGCAACAGCAGCCAGAGCAGGACATGGGGAATTTGCTGGCGCCAGGAAGGCAGGGTGGCGCGGGCCTTGCGCCGGGTCAGTTGTTCAAGGTCACTCAAGAAACTGACCTGCAGCGCCGCCTCCCCGCTGTCGGCAGGCGGCAGCACCAGGCGCATCAACCAGGGCAGGGGCAGCAGGATGAAGATCCACGGCCAGGCAAATTCAAACATGTTTGCGAATCCAGGTTTCGACCGCCTGATTGAGCCCGGCAATGGCCTTGTCGTCGAGCTTGCACTCGGGCTTGTAGGCACCTTCGACCAGCACCATCCAGCGGGTCAAGCCGGCAGCCGGGCAGCGGTTGTCCAGGAACGCCAGCCACTTGCGGCCATTGAGGGTGTGGCTCTGGCTGTAGGGGTAGTGGTTGCGGCACAGGCGCTTGAGCAGGCCGTTGAGCTGTTGCAACCAGGCGCCGGCCGGTGCGCCATCGTAGGGTTTGGGGAACCGGGCCAATTCTTCCAGGGCAGCCAGGCGTACCGGGTCGAGCGGTTGTTCGGTGCGTGCCGGCAGGCGTTTGGCAGGCAGGTAGCGGCGCAGCCACCACAGGCCCCATCCCAGGGCGGGCACCACGAGCAATAATAGCCACCAGCCCGGCGCTGGCGGCCAGATGCCGAGCGCAGGCGGCAGGATCAAGGGTTGCAGTTGTTCAAGTTCTTTCATGAGGCTTTGCCGGGGCGTTTGGCGTTCAGGTATTCGCGCAGCTGTTCGACCATCTCGCTTTGAGTGCTCAGCGGCATCAGCAACACCCGCAGTTTTTGCGCCAGCAGTTCCCAGCGGGCGATGCGGGCCTCGGCCTGGGCGCGGTAGGCCTGGCGCAGATCATAGTTGAGGGTGTCCAGTTCCAGTTGCGCGCCGCGCTCGGCAAAGCGCAGCAACCCTGCCGCGGGCAAGGCGTGGTCGAGAGGGTCGGACAACGGCAGTAGCATCAGGTCGCAATGGCGTGACAGCAGGCTCAGTTGCTGCTCGGCGGCGTCGGTGAGGCCGCGTTCATCACAGATCACGATCACCAGGCTGCCGGGGCGCAGTACTTCACGGGCGCGGATCAGGGCCATGCCCAGCGCGTCGCGGTCCGATTGCACTTCGGTGTGCAGCGACTGGTTGACCCGCACCAGGCGGTTCAGCAGCTGCAGCAGGCTCTGCTTGCTGCGCCGTGGTTTGATTTCATAGTGTTCATGGTCGCCAAATACCAGCCCGCCAACACGATCGTTGTGACCCAGGGCGGCCCAGCCGATCAGGCTGGCGGCCTGGGCGGCAAGCACCGACTTGAACATCAGCCCCGAGCCGAAAAACAGCCGCCGGCTTTGTTCGGCAAGGATGAAAATTGGCCGCTCGCGTTCCTCATGGAACATCTTGGTATGCGGTTCCTGGGTACGCGCCGTGACGCGCCAGTCAATGGTGCGCACATCGTCACCGGCCTGATAGACCCGCACCTGATCGAAGTCGACCCCGCGTCCGCGCAGTTTCGAGTGATGCAGGCCCACCAGCGGGCTGCGCTGGCTGGGCGAGGCGAACAGCTGCACTTCACGCACCCGATGGCGCATCTCGATCAGTTCCGCAAGGGTGACGCGGATGCCGGGCTCGGCGGGCAGGGGGGTGTTCATGGGTCAGGCAACGGCCACGACGTCGAGGATGCGTTGCACCACGCGGTCCTGGTCGATACCGGCGGCTTCGGCTTCAAACGACAGGATGATGCGGTGGCGCAGCACGTCAAACAACACAGCCTGGATATCTTCGGGGCTGACGAAGTCGCGCCCGGCCAGCCAGGCGTGGGCCCGTGCGCAGCGGTCCAGGGCAATCGAACCGCGGGGGCTGGCGCCGTAGGCGATCCACTCGGCCATTTCCGGGTCGAACTTGCCCGGGGTGCGGGTGGCCATGACCAGTTGCACCAGGTACTCCTCCACGGCATCGGCCATGTACAGGCCGAGGATTTCCTTGCGCGCAGCGAAGATGGCCTGCTGGCTGACCCGGCGCTCGGGCTTGGTTTCCCCGTTAAGGGCTTCGCCACGTGCCTGCTGCAGAATGCGGCGTTCGACGGCGGCATCCGGGAAACCGATTTTGACGTGCATCAGAAAGCGGTCGAGCTGGGCTTCGGGCAGCGGGTAGGTGCCTTCCTGCTCAATGGGGTTTTGCGTGGCCATGACCAGAAACAGCGGCGACAGCTCATAGGTACTGCGCCCGACACTGACCTGGCGCTCGGCCATCGCTTCAAGCAGCGCCGATTGCACCTTGGCCGGGGCGCGGTTGATTTCGTCTGCCAGTACCAGGTTATGGAAGATCGGCCCTTGCTGGAACACGAAACTGCCGGTTTCCGGGCGATAGATCTCGGTGCCGGTGATATCGGCAGGCAGCAGGTCGGGAGTGAACTGGATTCGATGGAACTGCGCTTCAATACCTTCTGCCAGCTCCTTGATGGCCTTGGTCTTGGCCAGGCCGGGGGCGCCCTCGACCAGCATATGGCCATCAGCGAGCAAGGCGATCAGCAGACGGTCGATCAGTTTTTCCTGACCGAGGATCTGGGTTGAAAGAAAGGTTCGCAGCGCCAGTAGCGCTTCACGATGTTCCATCGATGACTGTTCCTGAAAAGGACACCGGCGGCGCAGAAATTACACCGGGGCTGGGGGCGTTACTTTAATCCATTGGAGGCTCTGCGGACTAATGGCGGTGGGGATTTTTACAGGAAAAACCTGAAATGCCCGGGCTTGTTGAGATTGGTGCTCATCTGCATGGGGTCTTGTAGCCGCTGATGAGCGTAGCGAGGCTGCGAACGACTGCGCAGCAGTCGTAAATCCCGGCCATCCGATAGTTCGGCTGCACCGCGTCTATCGGATTAGCGAACGCTTTGCGTTCGATCTTGGCCTCGCTACGCTCGTCAGCGGCTACAGGATTAAAAGCCATAAAAGCTCCGTGCGTTATGCCACAGGGCTTTGTGTGCGCCGTCTTCGCCAAGGGCCTCTACCAGTAAGGCGATATCGTTGTCCTCAAAGGCCCGTGGCGCCCGGGTTGATGGCAGGTCCGTAGCAAACATCAGGGCGTCGGGGTTGATGCTATGGATCTGTTGCAGTACTTGCGGCACGGCAAAATCAACCCGGCCAAAACCGCAGGCCTTGATCCGCACGCCGTGCTCCGCCAGGCGCAGCAGCCTGGGCAGGCCCTCATGGCTTAAACCCAGATGGTCGATGCTCAGCGCCGGCAGGCGTCGCAACCGGTCTTCCAGCCCTGACAGTTCCCGTGAGTCAACGTACAGCTCGGAATGCCAGCCCACTTGTTCATGCACGCGCATGGCCAATGATTCGAGCTGGTCAAGTTGTTCGGAGCCTCCGCGCTTGAGGTTGAAGCGCAGGGCGCGGATGCCCTGCCGGCGCAGGGTCTGCAGCTCGGCATCGGTGACACTGGCGGGCAACTGGGTCACGCCCACAAACCCCGGGCCTAAACGCTTGAGTGCAGCGATCAGGTAGCTCTGGTCGTAGCCCTGAAAGGAACCCGATACCACGGCACCGCCCACGATACCCAGGGGGGTGGCCCGGGCCAGGTAGTCATCGACACTGAAGAACTCGGGCACATAGCCATTGTTGGGAATCAGCGGGTAGGCGCTGTCAATGATATGGCAGTGGACATCGAAGATCGGGCGCATGGTGGTGAGCTCCAGTGGAAGTGTATGAATGTGGGAGCGAGCCTGCTCGCGATGGTATCAGTGCGCTGGGCCAGACAGATCGCATCGCCTGCATCGCGAGCAGGCTCGCTCCCACAATGTGCCCTGCAAGACTCCCTTCCTCATGGAGGATTAATTCAGCTCGCTGATATAGGTACCGGTGCCCTTGAGGATGTTCTGCAGGGTCTCTTCGACTTCGCCAAGGTCTGCCGCAGGGGTGTTGTGGAGGATTTCCAGGTGGTCATCGCCCTTGAGAACGTCCGCATCACCCGCGCCGATTTCGATCAGCAGGCGGGTAGGGCTCAAGGTGACCTTGACGCCGTCCAGGGTCGAAGGCTCGTCTTCCAGGGTGATTTCCAGCTCGTCTTCGTCCGGGTAACGGGTCATCAGAAACATTTCGCCGCTGTCGGTGTGGCAGCACAGCATGGCCATATTGTCTTCTTCGTCGTCGCACGGGTTGGCGAGCAGGTGGTCGGTGTTCATTTGCATGGGTAATTCCTGGCGCTCTGGGCGCGGGTAGGTCGATCAGAGGCCAATTTTGCCAGCCTGAACCGATTTGTGCAGGTTTGAATGGAACAACTGGGCAAATGGTCAGTCATTTCTGTTGCTCGCTACGGAAACTACGGTGCTTTTATGAAGGTTTTTCGCTTGCCGATGCTAGGGTTGTTCTATGACCGCCCTGGCGGTTGCGTCCCGATGACCGAATATGTCGCCGCACCGTAAGCAGGCCGTACAGCGCAATCGTTAAGCTGCGCGGTGATTGTTATCTCTAAAGACACAGCCTGTTCAACCGGCAGTCGTTTTTGTAGATCACCATCCTTGCAGGTGAATGTGACCCGTGGGTCACGGCCAGCTTCACCTCCTCACGCGGGAACAACACGCGACGCTTCTCTCAATAACAAGCCCAAGCGGAGTACCACAGATGGCGTTCTTCACCGCAGCCAGCAAAGCCGACTTCCAGCATCAACTGCAAGCGGCACTGGCGCAGCACATCAGTGAACAGGCACTGCCACAAGTGGCGCTGTTCGCTGAGCAATTCTTCGGCATCATTTCTCTGGATGAACTTACACAGCGGCGCATGTCCGACCTCGCCGGCTGCACGCTGTCGGCGTGGCGCCTGCTGGAGCGTTTCGACCCGGCCCAGCCGCAAGTGCGGGTATTCAACCCCGACTACGAGCGCCACGGCTGGCAGTCCACCCACACGGCAGTTGAAGTCCTGCACCACGACCTGCCGTTTCTGGTGGACTCGGTGCGTACCGAGCTGAACCGTCGCGGTTACAGCATTCATACCCTGCAAACCACGATGTTGAGCGTGCGTCGCGGCGCCAAAGGCGAGTTGCTGGAAATCCTGCCCAAGGGCACCACGGGGGAAGGCGTCTCGCAAGAGTCGCTGATGTACCTGGAAATCGATCGCTGCGCACACGCTGCCGAATTGAATGTGCTGAGCAAGGAACTGGAGCAGGTTCTGGGTGAAGTACGGGTTGCCGTGGCTGACTTCGAGCCGATGAAGGCCAAGGTGCAGGAGCTGCTGGCCAGTGTCGACAACTGCCAGTACGCCGTCGATGCCGATGAGAAAGCCGAAGTCAAAAGCTTCCTGGAATGGCTGGTGGGCAACCACTTCACCTTCCTGGGCTATGAAGAATTTGTGGTGCGTGACGATGCCGATGGCGGTCATATCGAATATGACCCCGACTCGTTCCTGGGCCTGACCAAGCTGTTGCGCGCCGGGCTCACCGCCGAAGACCTGCGTATCGAAGACTACGCCGTCAGCTACCTGCGCGAGCCGACCCTGCTGTCGTTCGCCAAGGCCGCGCACCCGAGCCGTGTGCATCGCCCGGCGTACCCGGACTATGTGTCGATTCGCCAGATCGATGCCAGCGGCAAGGTCATCAAGGAGTGCCGCTTTATGGGCCTGTACACCTCTTCGGTGTACGGCGAGAGCGTGCGGGTGATCCCTTATATTCGTCGCAAGGTGGCAGAAATCGAGCGCCGCTCGGGCTTCCAGGCCAAGGCTCACCTGGGCAAGGAACTGGCTCAGGTGGTGGAAGTCCTGCCCCGTGACGACCTGTTCCAGACTCCGGTGGACGAACTGTTCAACACCGTGATGTCGATCGTGCAAATCCAGGAGCGCAACAAGATTCGCGTGTTCCTGCGCAAGGACCCGTACGGCCGCTTCTGCTATTGCCTGGCCTACGTACCGCGGGATATCTATTCCACCGAAGTGCGGCAGAAAATCCAGCAGGTGCTGATGGAGCGTCTGCAGGCGTCGGATTGCGAGTTCTGGACCTTCTTCTCGGAGTCGGTGCTGGCCCGCGTGCAGCTGATTCTGCGGGTTGACCCGAAAAACCGCATCGATATCGACCCGCTGTTGCTGGAAAAAGAAGTGGTCCAGGCCTGCCGCAGCTGGCAGGACGACTACGCCAGCCTGGTGGTCGAAAGCTTTGGCGAGGCCAATGGCACCAAGGTGCTGGCCGATTTCCCCAAAGGTTTCCCGGCAGGCTATCGCGAGCGCTTTGCTGCACATTCGGCCGTGGTCGACATGCAGCACCTGATGAACCTGAGCGAAAAGAACCCGCTGGTGATGAGTTTCTATCAGCCGCTGGGGCAAAGTGCCGGTCAGGAGCTGCATTGCAAGCTGTATCACGCCGATACGCCGCTGGCCCTGTCCGATGTCCTGCCGATTCTGGAGAACCTCGGCCTGCGCGTGCTGGGCGAGTTCCCGTACCGTTTGCGGCATGCCAATGGCCGTGAGTTCTGGATCCATGACTTCGCCTTTACCGCTGGCGAAGGCTTGAACCTGGATATCCAGCAACTCAACGACACGCTGCAGGATGCGTTCGTGCATATCGTACGCGGCGATGCCGAGAACGATGCGTTCAACCGCCTGGTACTGACTGCCGGCCTGCCATGGCGCGACGTGGCGCTGCTGCGTGCGTACGCGCGTTACCTGAAGCAGATTCGCCTGGGTTTTGACCTGGGGTATATCGCCAGCACCCTGAACAACCACACCGACATCGCCCGCGAGTTGACCCGGCTGTTCAAGACCCGCTTCTACCTGGCGCGCAAGCTGACGGCCGAAGACCTCGAAGACAAGCAGCTGCGTCTGGAACAGGCGATCCTGACAGCCCTGGACGATGTGCAGGTGCTCAACGAAGACCGCATCCTGCGTCGTTACCTGGACTTGATCAAAGCCACGTTGCGCACCAACTTCTACCAGCCGGATGGCAACGGTCACAACCGTTCCTACTTCAGCTTCAAGTTCAACCCGCACCTGATCCCCGAGCTGCCAAGGCCGGTGCCGAAGTTTGAAATCTTCGTCTACTCGCCGCGGGTTGAAGGCGTGCACTTGCGCTTCGGCAACGTGGCCCGTGGCGGCTTGCGCTGGTCGGACCGTGAAGAAGACTTCCGCACCGAAGTGCTGGGCCTGGTAAAAGCCCAGCAAGTGAAAAACTCGGTCATTGTGCCGGTGGGTGCCAAAGGCGGCTTCGTGCCGCGCCGCCTGCCGCTGGGCGGCGGCCGTGATGAAATCCAGGCCGAGGCGATTGCCTGCTACCGGATCTTTATTTCCGGCCTGCTGGACATCACCGACAACTTGAAAGACGGCGCATTGGTACCGCCGTTGAACGTGGTCCGTCACGATGATGATGACCCGTACCTGGTGGTGGCTGCCGACAAGGGCACCGCGACCTTCTCCGATATCGCCAACGGCATTGCCATCGATTACGGCTTCTGGCTGGGCGATGCGTTCGCTTCGGGCGGTTCGGCCGGTTATGACCATAAAAAGATGGGCATTACCGCCAAGGGTGCCTGGGTTGGCGTGCAGCGTCATTTTAAAGAGCGCGGGATCAACGTTCAGAAAGACAGCATCAGCGTGGTCGGTATCGGCGATATGGCCGGTGACGTGTTCGGCAACGGCCTGCTGATGTCCGATCAGTTGCAACTGGTCGCGGCGTTCAACCACCTGCATATCTTTATCGACCCGAACCCGGAGCCTGCCAGCAGCTTCGCCGAGCGTCAGCGCCTGTTCGATCTGCCGCGTTCGGCGTGGTCGGACTACGACACCGGCATCATGTCGGCGGGTGGCGGGATCTTCTCGCGCAGCGCGAAAAGCATCGCCATCTCCGCGCAGATGAAAGAGCGCTTCGCGATTACCGCTGACAGGCTGACCCCCACCGAACTGCTCAATGCCTTGCTCAAGGCCCCGGTGGACCTGCTGTGGAACGGCGGTATCGGCACCTACGTCAAGGCCAGTAGCGAAAGCCATGCCGATGTCGGCGACAAGGCCAATGATGCATTACGGGTCAACGGCAATGAGCTGCGCTGCAAGGTGGTAGGCGAGGGCGGCAACCTGGGCATGACCCAACTGGGCCGTGTCGAGTTCAACCTCAATGGCGGCGGCTCCAACACCGACTTTATCGATAATGCCGGCGGTGTGGACTGCTCTGACCACGAAGTGAATATCAAGATCCTGCTCAATGAAGTGGTGCAGGCCGGCGATATGACCGAGAAGCAGCGTAACCAGTTGCTGGGCAGCATGACCGATGAGGTGGGCGGCCTGGTCCTGGGCAACAACTACAAGCAGACCCAGGCCATTTCGCTGGCCGCGCGCAAGGCCTATGAGCGGATTGCCGAATACAAGCGCCTGATGAACGATCTGGAAGCCCGTGGCAAGCTGGACCGTGCCATCGAGTTCCTGCCGTCAGAAGAGCAGCTCAACGAGCGCGTAGCGGCGGGCCACGGTCTGACCCGTGCCGAGCTGTCGGTGTTGATCTCCTACAGCAAGATCGACCTTAAAGAGGCGCTGCTCAACTCCCGGGTGCCGGATGACGACTACCTGACCCGGGACATGGAAACCGCGTTCCCGCCGATGCTGGTGAGCAAATTTGCCGAAGCCATGCGTCGCCATCGCCTGAAGCGTGAAATCGTCAGCACCCAGATTGCCAACGATCTGGTCAACCATATGGGCATCACCTTTGTCGAGCGCCTGAAAGAGTCGACGGGGATGAGTGCTGCCAACGTGGCCGGCGCCTACGTCATCGTGCGTGATATTTTCCACCTGCCACACTGGTTCCGGCAGATCGAGGCGCTGGACTATCAGGTACCGGCTGAAATCCAGCTGGCGCTGATGGATGAGTTGATGCGTCTGGGTCGCCGCGCTACACGCTGGTTCCTGCGCAGCCGTCGTAACGAGCTGGATGCTGCACGGGATGTGGCGCATTTCGGCCCGCATCTGGCGGCATTGGGCCTCAAGCTCGACGAACTGCTGGAAGGGCCGACCCGCGAAGGCTGGCAGACCCGCTATCAGGCCTACGTCGAGGCGGGCGTGCCGGAGTTGCTGGCGCGCATGGTAGCGGGTACCACGCACCTGTATACCCTGTTGCCGATTATCGAGGCTTCGGATGTCACCGGGCAAAATGCTGCGGATGTGGCCAAGACGTACTTCGCCGTGGGCAGTGCGCTGGACCTGACCTGGTACTTGCAGCAGATCAGCAACCTGCCGGTGGAGAACAACTGGCAGGCCCTGGCCCGCGAGGCGTTCCGCGACGATATCGACTGGCAGCAGCGGGCAATTACCATTTCGGTGTTGCAGATGACCGAGGCCGGGGAAAGTATCGAGGCACGGCTGGCGCTGTGGCTTGAACAGAACCACTCGATGGTTGAGCGCTGGCGCTCGATGCTGGTGGATCTGCGTGCCGCCACCGGCAGCGACTATGCCATGTACGCGGTGGCCAACCGCGAGCTGCTGGACCTGGCGTTAAGCGGTCAATCAGGGCTCTGACAGCCTGAGTTGCAAAACAAAGCCCCGGCTCATGTGCAATGAGTCGGGGCTTTTTTGTTTCTGGGGGTTACCGGAAATCAGATGCCGATATTGCCCAAGGTTTGCACGATGCTGCGCAGGGTAACGGCGAGAGTGGGATGATCGACCTCAAAGCGCTCTACAGCGAGGTTGACGCTGTCGGCAAGGCTGGAATCGTTGGTCGCTTTTTCGATGTCGATCTGAGCCTGGATTTGTGTGGCGAGCTGGTTCAAGTGTTCACGCTCTTCCTGGGTGAGCGGCGGGTTCTGTTCCAGTTGCTCGCGCAAGGTATTGAGTTGTTCTTGCAGATCGCGGGCAGGCATAGCATTCATCCTTTATTGATAGGCTCTGGTGTAGACCTTCGAAGTGAGCAAAAGGTCTGCCTCTAGATTAATCCACTCGCGGGCGAAGTGCATGATCTCTATCAAAATCCCCGGTGCGTGTTTTTGTCGTTCAGGCGGGTGGTTTTAAAAGAATCGGCAGCGGGGGGGAACGTCTATCTTTTATACAAGTCTGTTTAGGCGATTGCTTGGGGGCTGCCTAAAAGCCATTTGCCGTTATACTGATGTTCAGACTCAGGGCATAGCGCCCAAGTGTTGAGTAACTTCAGGGAGTTTTGCTATGCGCTGGACTGTTCGTCTCGCCCCATTGTTTGTCTGTGCCGGTGTGGCCATGATGCCGTTTGCTGCCAATGCCGCCACCGAGGATGACCCGTGGGAAGGGTTTAACCGCGTTGTGTTCAAGTTTAACGACACCCTCGACACCTATGCCCTGAAGCCGATTGCCCAGGGCTACCAGTTCATCACTCCGCAGTTTCTGGAGGATGGCATCCACAATATGTACCGCAACGTCGGTGACGTGCGCAACCTGGCCAACAACGTGCTGCAGGTAAAACCCCACGCTGCGGGCGTGGATACCGCTCGTTTGCTGATGAACACCATTATCGGTGTCGGCGGCTTCTTTGATGTGGGCACCAAGATGGGCCTGCAGCGCAACGACGAAGACTTTGGCCAGACCCTTGGCTACTGGGGGCTGAGCAGCGGCCCTTACCTTGTATTGCCGCTGCTGGGCCCTAGTACGGTGCGAGATGCCCTGGGCATCTACCCGGACTCCTATGCCGAACCTTACCGCTACATGCATGACGTTTCAGCACGTAACACCGTTGCCGGGATGAAAATCATCGATGCCCGCGCCAATCTGCTGTCGGCCGAAAAATTGATCACGGGGGATAAATACATCTTTATCCGCAATGCGTATCTGCAAAGCCGTGAATTCAAGGTCAAGGACGGACAGGTTGTCGACGACTTCTGAGTCGTTTGACCGATGCGCAAAAAACGGCCCTTGTGGCCGTTTTTTGTATGGGTGCAGATGAGAATCAATCGGCTTTGCGGCCTTTGTTACCAAGGTTTTAGTTGCCGTAAACGTGGTTCTTATAACCCGCAGTAATTTAACGTGACGAACACCTCAAGCCGCTATCGGCCTGAGCTTGAAACACCCCGCGGATGGGAGTACCGTCTGCGCCTTACACGGGCACCTTTGTAGGATCGAGCAACACAGTCGATTTGAATCAGGGATGTTCACAAGCCATTTCAGTTGTTGAGCCCGACGTTTACGAGCTTCAACGACAACCTAATTCTGGCGCCATTTGCCCACATGCAAAAAACCAGTGCCACGCTGCTGATCATTGATGACGACCAGGTAGTACGCGCAAGTCTGGCGGCCTACCTGGAAGACAGCGGCTTCAGCGTCCTTCAGGCCAATAATGGCTTGCAAGGCCTTCAGATGTTCGAGCAAGAGCAGCCAGATCTGATCATCTGTGACCTGCGCATGCCGCAAATGAGTGGCCTGGAGGTGATTCGCCAGGTTGCCCAGCGGTCGGCGCAAACGCCGGTGATCGTCATCTCGGGCGCAGGCGTGATGAGCGATGTGGTCGAGGCTTTGCGCCTTGGCGCTGCCGACTACCTGATCAAGCCGCTGGAAGACCTTGCCGTGCTGGAGCATTCGGTTCACCGAGCTCTGGATCGTGCGCGGTTGCAGCTTGAGAACCAGCGCTACCGTGAGAAGCTGGAGTCGGCCAACCGGGAACTGGAAGCCAGCCTGCATTTGCTGCAGGAAGACCAGAACGCCGGCCGGCAGGTGCAGATGAACATGCTGCCGGTCAGCCCCTGGACCACTGATGAGTTCAGTTTTGCCCACAAGATCATCCCGTCACTGTATCTGTCCGGGGATTTTGTCGACTACTTCCGGGTTGACGAGCGTCGGGTCGCTTTTTATCTGGCGGATGTTTCCGGGCACGGCGCCTCTTCGGCCTTTGTCACGGTGCTGCTCAAGTTCATGACCACGCGCCTGCTGTTCGAGTCCAAGCGCAATGGCACCTTGCCGGAGTTCAAGCCCTCCGAAGTGCTTGGGCATATCAACCGTGGTCTGATCAACTGCAAGCTGGGCAAGCACGTGACCATGGTGGGCGGTGTGATCAATGAAGAAAGCGGCGAGCTGACCTATAGCATTGGCGGGCACTTGCCGCTGCCGGTGCTCTACACTCCAGACAGTGTCCGTTATCTGGAAGGGCGGGGTTTGCCCGTTGGCCTGTTCAACGAAGCCACCTATGAAGACCAGGTTATGAAATTGCCTGAAGCTTTCAGCCTGACTCTGATGTCTGACGGTATCCTGGATCTTTTGACCGAGCCGACGCTCAAAGAGAAAGAAGCTGCTTTGCCGCAACGGGTGAAAGCAGCAGGCGGCAGCCTGGATGGTCTGCGCAAAGTGTTTGGATTAGCTACGCTAGGGGAGATGCCGGATGATATCGCCTTGTTGGTGTTGAGCAGGAATCTTAAATGAGTACCGGTAGAATTCAGTTCGCCGAACAGGACGGCACTTTTGTCCTGAAGTTTGTGGGTGAAGTGCGTCTGACGTTGTGTTCGGCACTGGATGCGACGATCGAGAGGATTTTCACGGCGTTGAATTTCAATGCCATCGTGATTGACCTCACCGAAACCCGCAGTATCGACAGCACCACCTTGGGTTTGCTGGCGAAACTGTCGATATTGTCGCGCCAAAAAACAGGCCTGTTACCGACTGTTGTCACCACCCACGAAGACATCACCCGGCTGCTGGAGTCGATGGGCTTCGATCAGGTGTTCAACATCATCGGCAAGCCGATCCCTTGCCCGGATTGCCTGACCGACCTGCCTTCGCAGGATCAGACAGAAGAAGTTGTGCGGGTAAAAGTGCTGGAAGCGCACAAGATTCTGATGGGGCTCAACGACTCCAACCGTGAAGCTTTCCATGATCTGGTGAATGCACTCGAGCGGAATTGATTTCCGGTCGCCTCATCCCGCAGGTTGTCAAAGATCAAAAGCCCCTCACCACGCCTCTCCCTCCGGGAGAGGCGTGGTGAGGGGCTTTTAGCTTTTTATGTTACAACCAACCATGGTATTTCCCGGCGCTGATAACGGTGCGCGCGGAAGATCGCGTTGTTTTCACCCGGCAGATAGGCTCTGGAGGCTGCATCCGGGTACGGGGCAAAGAGGGGATTGATATATTCCCAGACCACTTCTCCCGTCGGCGTGATTTCAAACAGTCGACCAAAATTGGCCTCGGTCACCAGCGTATTGCCGTTGTGCAGGCGTTGCGCGCCGCCCATGAACGGGGTGAAAAAGGCATAGCCCGGGGTATCGGCGTACTGCCACACGATCTGTTAGCTCAGTGGCTCTATTTCCAGTATTCGTGAGTGCGGCATGCTGGTATGTGGCCGAAAGATGCCGTTGTCGAATACCAGCACGTTGCCGTTTTCCAGCTCGCTCGGGCAGTGCTGTTGCGCAACCAGATCATGGCCCAGGCGCCACAGCACCTTACTGCTGCTGCGCGAAATGGCAATCACCGCAGAGACGCTGCGCAGGCTGAGAATGATCTTGCCATCGCGGCCCGGCGAGACGGCGTTGGTCATCGGCCAGTGGTAGCGCTCAAACGCATCATGCAGCGGATAGTCTTCAGGGCGCAGGTGCTCCCAGCTGCGCCACTCCCACACCACATGGCCCTGGCGGTCGACTTCTTTGACCACATCGGCATAGATCACCCCGCCGGGTGCTTCGCTGCCAGGAATGCCACCCACCACGCGCGCGGCCAGCTGCGGGCTCAGCGGTTCAACGGTGGTGTAGAGCAGATGACCGTTGTCCAGCCATTGGGCATCGTGATGGTGCATCAGGTCAGTGTGTTCCCAGACCACTTCTCCCTCGGCAGTGACTTCGCTGAAGGCGCCGCCGTGCCAGACTGACCAGCCCGTAAACAACTCTGGCGAGTCGGGGTGGTTGCCGTTGTATCCCAGGTTGCCGTTGCGCAGTATTACGGCGTCGCGGCCGGGGCGCCAGGGCAGCTTCCAGCGGTGTACGATTTCGCCTTGCAGATCGATCAGGAATACATTGCCATCTGCCGTTTGCGGGGCGAACAGTGTGTAGCCACCGGCGCTACGGGCGTGGTCGACGCCGACCAGACCGGTCTTGTGGCGCTTCAGGGTGGTGTTGTGCAGTTTTGACATGGTGCCACTCCCACTAGGTTCCACTGGTATTGTGCGCGGCAGGGGAGCATTGTCGGTCTCCCCTGTGTGCGTGGAATCGAGTATGTCGAGGCAAACCGTGGCGCTCCATGCCAAACACCCCTCTTTTGCTGCCATGCCGGGCGCCACGCCGCGTACGGTGGTGGTGCTGGCATTCGATGAGCTGTTGTTGCTCAACGCCGCGGGGCCACTTGAGGTCTTCGCCGCGATACCGCGGCTGTTGGGCGGCACTTTTGCCAGCGATCCACCTTATCGGCTGTTGCTCGTATCGCCCATGGGAGGCCAGATAACCTCGGTTTCCGGGATCAGCGTCAATACACTGTCCCTGGAACAGATCGACCAGCAAGCGGACGTTATCGACACCCTGATCGTGGCAGGGGGGCCGGGTGTGGCAGCACTTGAAGCCAGCGTACCTGTGTGCAGCTGGTTGCGCCGCCGCGCCACGGCCGTACGCAGGCTGTGTTCCATAGGTACTGGCACATTCGCCTTGGCCGCTGCCGGTCTGCTTGAGGGGCGCAAGGTGGTGACCCACTGGAAGTTTGCCGAAGAACTGCAAGCCCGCTACCCGACGCTCCAGTGCTAGACTGAAGGGTTGTACCTGCATGACGCGAACCTGTGGACGTGCGCGGGAGCTGCTGCCGGTATCGACCTGGCGCTGGGGTTGGTGGAGCAGGATCTCGGCCCCCATGCGGCATTGGAGCTGGCGCGCTATTTCACCGTTTTCGTATGGCGCTCGGCGGCTCAACCCCAGCTCAGCGCTTCGCTCAATGCCCAGTCCCTGGCCTTGCGTACAGCCCCTGACGTGCGCCTGGTGCGTCTGCATGCCTGGATTGCAGCCAACCTGCAAAGCGACCTGCGTGTGGAAATACTGGCGGAGCAATTTGGCATGAGTGCGCGCCACTTTGCCCGTGCCTACGTGGCCACTACTGGCCATACACCTGCACATGCGGTAGAGCTCTTACGTATTGAAGCTGCCTGCCAGTTGCTGAAAACCACCAGCGAGCCGATCAAGCGGATAGCCGAAACCGCAGGTTTTGGTCGGGAAGAGCGTATGCGGCGAGGGTTTCACAAGCACTTGGGCATCGGCCCGCAGCATTACCGCAACCAGAGTCGATGCGCTGCACCGCAAGGCTGATCTGACGGCTTATCGCATGCCGGGTCTGATCGCTGGCCAAGGATATCGGTGCAGGACTAATTGCCAGGCTCAACGCTCTTGTGATGCTCCAGCACCCTGTTGATCAAGGCCCGGGTCACCTTGGGCAGTGCCTGCAGGTCGCGCACCAGAATGCTGCGTTCGCGCACCCGCCAGGGCTCGTCCAGTTCGATCACCGACAGGCCCATGGTCTGCTGGTGACGACGGGCCGAAGACTCCGGCAGGATGGCGATACCCACCCCGGCTTCGACCATCCGGCACATCGCTTCGAAGCTGTAGACCTTGATGCGCATGTTCAGGGTATTGCCGTGCAGGGCGACCTGCTCATTTAAAAATCGCAGCAGGGTAGTGCCTTCGTGCAGGCCGATATGCGGATAGGCCAGGGTTTCGGCCAACTTGATCGACCTGGAGTGGGCCAGGGGGTGATCCAGTGAGGTGACCAGGATCAATTGGTCGGTGCTGAAGTGGATGACCTGCAGGCTGTCAGCCTCGACCGGACCGGCGATGATGCCCATATCGGTTGAGCCATCCATGACCCCGCGGACGATATCGCGGCTCAGGCGCTCTTGCAGGTCCACTGTCACACCTGGGCGTTCGGCAAGAAAACCGGCCAGGATACCGGGCAAGAATTCCGTGGCTGCCGTGGTGTTGGCAAAGATCCTGATATGCCCCGACGCGTCGGTGTCGTACTCGGTGAACTCGCTTTTCATATAGTCCACCTGGCGCATGATCATCCGCGCATGGTGCAAGAACAGTTCACCGGCGGGGGTCAGTTCAACCCCGCGGCTGTCGCGGTACAACAGGCGGCTGGCCAGGTTCTCTTCCAGGCTCTTGATCCGTGCACTGGCGGCTGGTGGCGAGATAAACGCCTTGCGCGCACCCTGGGTGAGGCTGGGGGATTCGGCGATATGAATAAACAGGCGCAGGTCGACAAGATCAAAATGCATGGCTGATTTCCGTTGGGCTTGAGCGTTAAGCAAAACCGAACGCCCCCTTACCGAAACGCAGATTCACAGATCGCCCGGCTTTTGGCAATCATGGCCAAAATAACAAGCCACGGGGCAATCACCGATGAGCGATAACGCACTGGCCGACTGGATCGGTCGTACTGAAGAAATCCATGACGTTCTTAGCCTGAACCTGGTCACCCGTATCGCCGCTACCTTCGGTGAGAAGGTGCCGCAGGCCGGGGAGCCTCTGCCGGCGTTGTGGCAGTGGTGTTTCTTTCAGCCCACGGTAGAGGAACAGGGGCTGGGTGATGATGGTCACCCGGCCCGGGGCGGCTTTTTGCCTCCGGCCCACAACCGCAACCGCATGTGGGCGGGCGGGCGTGTCGAGTTCTTTACTCCGCTCAGGGTGGATGCCAGGGCGACGCGTTTTTCCACCATTCTCGATGTTCGGGAAAAACTCGGTAAAACCGGCTCGCTGCTGTTTGTCACTGTCCAGCATGACTATCTGCAGGACGGCCAACTGGCCATTCGCGAAGAACAGGACATTGTCTACCGCGAACCAACCCCGCCCAAGCTGGCAGAGGGCGAGCCCTTGCCTGCGGGCATCTGGCAGGAGTCGATCACGCCGAGCCCCACCTTGCTGTTCCGCTACTCGGCGGTCACCTTCAATGGCCATCGCATCCATTACGACTGGCCTTATGCGACCGCAACGGAAGGCTACCCGGGGCTGGTGGTACACGGGCCGCTGATGGCCACCCTCAGCCTGCGCGCTTTTTGCCGCGCCAATCCCCAGGCCCAAGTGCGGCGCTTTGCCTATCGCGGCGGGCGGCCGTTGATTGCACCTCAGCCCTTTGTGCTGCGGGGGCGTGTCGTGGCGGCGGGCAAAGCCGAGTTGTGGGTGGGCAACGCAGAGGGTATCGCCCAGCAGGGCGAAGTGAGCTTCGACTAATAACGACAACAAGGAGCGCTAATGAATCCGTATCTGAACGAAGACTATAACGCCATTCGCGAGGGTGTCCGCGCCCTGTGTGCGGAGTTTCCAGCCGAGTACTGGCGCAAGATTGACGAAGACAAGGGCTTTCCTGAAGCCTTTGTCGCCGCCATGACCGAAGCCGGCTGGTTGTCGGCGATGATCCCCGAGCACTACGGCGGTTCGGGCCTGGGGCTGGCTGAGGCCTCGGTGATTCTTGAGGAAGTGAACCACTGTGGCGGCAACTCCGGCACCGTGCATGGCCAGATGTACAATATGTTTACCTTGCTGCGTCACGGCAGCGAGGCGCAAAAAAGTTATTACCTGCCCCGGCTGGCCAGTGGCGAGCTGCGCTTGCAGTCGATGGCAGTGACCGAGCCGACCACGGGCACCGACACCACCAAGATCAAGACCACTGCCGTGCGCCAGGGCGACACGTATGTGATCAATGGCCAGAAGGTGTGGATTTCGCGGGTTCAGCATTCCGACCTGATGATCCTGCTGGCCCGCACCACGCCGTTGGCCGACGTGCAGAAAAAAGCCGACGGCATGTCGATCTTTCTGGTCGATCTGCGCGAAGCCATCGGCAACGGCCTGACCGTGCAGCCGATTGCCAATATGGTCAATCACGAGACCAACGAGCTGTTTTTCGACAACCTGGTAATCCCCGCCAGCAGCCTGATCGGCGAAGAGGGCAAGGGCTTTCGTTATATCCTCGACGGGCTCAATGCCGAGCGCACGCTGATCGCCGCTGAATGCATCGGTGATGGCCGCTGGTTCAATGAAAAGTCTGCACAGTACGCCCGTGATCGTGTGGTATTCGGTCGTCCGATCGGGCAGAACCAGGGCGTACAGTTCCCGATTGCCGAAGCCCATATCGAGCTGGAAGCCGCTGACCTGATGCGCTGGCGCGCCTGCGAAGAATACGACAGTGGGGGTAAAGCCGGGGCGGCGGCCAATATGGCCAAGTACCTGGCAGCCAAGGCCAGCTGGGAAGCGGCCAATGCCTGCCTGCAAACCCACGGCGGTTTCGGTTTTGCCAATGAGTATGACGTCGAGCGCAAGTTTCGCGAGACCCGTCTGTACCAGGTGGCGCCCATCTCCACCAACCTGATCCTGTCCTATGTGGCCGAGCATCTGCTCGAGTTGCCGCGTTCCTTTTAATTAACGGAGACAGAACATGCAGATCAGTCATCTGGACCATCTGGTCCTGACAGTACGGGATATCCCCACAAGTCTGGATTTTTACAGCCGGGTGCTGGGCATGCAGCCCGTGGTGTTCGGTCAGGGCCGCCATGCCCTTGGGTTCGGCCAGCAAAAGATCAACCTGCACCAGGCCGGTGCCGAGTTCGAGCCCAAGGCCAGCCAGCCACTGCCGGGTTCGGCAGACCTGTGTTTTATCGTCGCGACCCCATTGGATGCTGTGATCGAGCAGCTGCACGGCCTGGGTGTTGCCATCCTCGAGGGGCCGGTCATGCGCACCGGTGCCCAGGGGCCGATTCGCTCGATTTACCTGCGTGACCCGGATCTGAACCTGATCGAGTTGTCCAATCGAGTGGAGAGCGCGGCATGAGTCAGCACACGCAAGCGCTCACCCGTTTTTTGGCCAGCCTGGATTACCAGCAATTACCCGAAGCCGTTATCAGCCGTACTGAAGAGCTGTTTCTCGACTGGCTGGGATCGGCCCTGGCCAGTCAGGGCGCGCACCCGATCCCGTTGTTTGAACTCTACGTGGCGAAGATGGGCCCGGGCACCGGGCCTGCCGGTATTCTGGTCAATGGCCAGACCACCTCGGCGTATTTTGCCGCGCTGGTCAATGGCGCCAGCTCCCATTTGGTGGAGCAGGACGACCTGCATAACAGCTCCGTGCTGCACCCGGCGACCGTGGTGTTTCCTGCGGTGCTGGCGGCGGCACAGGACCTGGGAAAATCGGGTCGCGATCTGATTGTCGCCGCCGTCGCCGGTTATGAAGCGGGCATTCGCATCGGTGAGTTTCTTGGCCGTTCGCATTACCGCATCTTTCACACCACGGCTACGGTCGGCACCCTGGCGGCAGCGGTGGGGGTCGGCAAGCTGATGGGGTTCAACCCGCAGCAGTTCACCCACCTGCTGGGCACTGCCGGGACCCAGGCCGCGGGCCTGTGGGAGTTTCTGCGCGATGCCGCGGACTCCAAGCAGCTGCATACCGCCAAGGCCGCCGCTGATGGTTTGCTGGCTGCTTACCTGACGGGCGAGGGTCTGAGCGGTGCGCAAAATATTCTTGAGGGTGAGCAGGGCATGGCTGCCGGCATGTCCAGCGACGCCAACCCGGCGTGCCTGTCCGATCGCCTGGGCAGCCGCTGGGCGCTGACGGAGACTTCGTTCAAGTTTCACGCCTCGTGCCGCCACACCCACCCGGCGGCCGATGCGCTGCTGGCGTTGATGCAGCGGGAGGGGCTTGGAGCAGAGGACATCGCCAGTGTCACCACCCGCGTCCATCAAGCCGCCATCGATGTATTGGGCCGCGTAGAGGTACCGCAGAGCGTGCACCAGGCCAAGTTTTCCATGGGCACGGTGCTGGGCCTGATTGCCGTCTATGGCAAGGCCGGCTTGCCCGAGTTTCATCAACATGCGCTGAGCGATGCGCGCGTTGGCGCGTTTCGCGACAAGGTGCGCATGGTCCTCGATAACGACGTTGACGATGCGTATCCACAACGCTGGCTGGGCCGGGTGCTGGTGACCACGGTGCAGGGGCGCAGCCTGCAGGGCAGCATCGATGAGCCCAGAGGCGACCCGGGCAATACGTTGAGCCGCGCCGAACTGGAAGACAAGTTTCGCCGCCTGCTGGCCTTCTCGGGAGCGCGTAGCGACGAACAGGCCAGCGGGCTGCTCGAGCAGGTCTGGCACCTGCGCCATATTGACGACTTGAGTGTACTGAGCTGCATCGGGAGACCATCATGACCGCCACCGCGCACAAACCCCGGCCGCTGGACGGCATTACCGTGATCAGCCTGGAGCACGCTATCGCCGCGCCGTTTTGCACCCGCCAGCTGGCTGACCTCGGTGCACGGGTGATCAAGATCGAGCGCCCCGGCTCCGGCGACTTTGCCCGCGACTATGACGGGCGGGTCAATGGTCTGGCCTCGCACTTTGTCTGGACCAACCGCTCCAAGGAAAGCCTGACCCTCAACGTCAAGCAGCAGCAAGCTGCCGACGTGCTCGACAAGCTGCTGGCCACGGCCGATGTGCTGGTACAGAACCTGGCGCCGGGCGCAGCAGAACGCATGGGGTTGTCATTTGCAACCCTGCATGAGCGTTTCCCGCGGTTGATCGTCTGCGATATTTCCGGTTACGGCGAAGGCGGACCTTACGAGCAGAAAAAGGCTTACGACCTGCTGATCCAGAGTGAAGGCGGGTTTTTGTCGGTGACCGGCGGGCCGGATGAACATGACATGGCCAAGGCCGGTTGCTCGATTGCCGATATCGCTGCAGGCATGTATGCCTACACCGGAGTGCTTTCGGCGCTGCTGTTGCGGGACAAGACCGGGGAGGGCAGCCGCATCGATGTGTCGATGCTCGAGAGTCTGGTGGAGTGGATGAACTACCCGCTGTATTACGCCTACGACGGTGCCGCGCCCCCGCCGCGGGCGGGGGCCGCGCATGCCACCATCTACCCCTACGGGCCGTTCCCTGCCGGCGACGGTGGCACAGTGATGCTTGGCCTGCAGAATGAACGCGAATGGCAGCAATTTTGCGACAGGGTGTTGCTACAGCCAGACCTGGCGAGCAACCCGCGCTTTAATGCCAATGCGCGGCGCTCAGAGAATCGCAGCGAGTTGCGGGCCATCATTGTCGAAACCTTTGCCGGCATGGGTACCGATGAAGTGATTGCCCGGCTCGACGGGGCATCGATTGCCAATGCCCATGTCAACGATATGGCCGGTGTGTGGGCTCATCCGCAACTGGCCGCCCGTAAACGCTGGCGCGAAGTGGACAGCCCGGCGGGCAAGTTGCCGGCGCTGCTGCCACCGGGGTGCAACACCGCTTTCGAGCCGCGTATGGAGGCGGTTCCCGGTCTGGGCCAGCACACCGACAGCCTGCTGGGTGAACTGGGTTATGGCGCGGATGAGATCCAGCGTCTGCATCAACTAGGAGCGGTATAAGGCATGGAGCATCGTGATGGATAACACCAGCATTCGTTCAGCGCTGTTCGTCCCGGCTACTCGCCCCGAGCGGATACCCAAGGCGCTGCAAAGTGGCGCCGATCAGGTGATCGTCGATCTGGAAGACGCTGTGGCCGAGGACCTCAAGGCCCAGGCCCGCGCCAGTCTGGATGCTTTCCTTAATGACAATCCGCAGGCCAGGGTGCTGGTGCGCATCAATGCGCCGCAGCATCAGCAGCAGGCAGCCGATATCGAGTTGTGCCGTCGCCAGCCCGGCGTGGTGGCGGTATTGCTGCCCAAGGCCGAAAGCGCTGCACAGGTCGAACAGGCTGCGGCGTGTGGCAAGCCGGTGTGGCCGATTATCGAAAGCGCCAGGGGCTTGCTTGAATTGCCGGCCATTGCCCGGGCTCGCGGGGTGGAACGCCTGAGTTTCGGTGCGCTGGACCTGGGCCTAGACCTGGGCCTGGCCAGCGATACGGCTGGCGCGCAGCGCATTCTCGATCAGGCCCGCTACGCCATTTTGCTGCACAGCGTCCTGGCGCAACTGGCGCCGCCGCTGGACAGTGTATTTGCGGATATCAACAACAGCGCCGGCATGGCCCGCATGGCCGCCGATGCCAGGGATATGGGCTTTGGCGGCCTGCTGTGCATTCATCCTGGTCAGGTGGCAGTGATTCACGCCGCTTTTATGCCGCGTCAGGACGAGCTGGACTGGGCGCGGCGGGTTCTGGATGCGGTTGCATCCACAGGCGGGGTTTTTGTGCTCGACGGGCAAATGGTCGATGCCCCGGTCATCGGCCTTGCCCGGCGGGTATTGCGCCGGGCCGGTCTGCCTTGTAACTGAGGCCAGGCGAAGCGGTTAAACGCAGCACAGGCAACACCAGGCACTACCAAATCTATAACAACAAGAGGTATGTCCCATGTTCAAGCACACTCTCAAGGCTCTGGCCTGCGCATTGCCATTATTCGCAGGTTTTGCGGGCGCTGCCGACCCCATCAGCATCAAATTCGCCCACGTTGTCGCCGAGCACACACCCAAGGGGCAGGGCGCGCTGTTGTTCAAGAAACTGGCCGAGGAACGCCTGCCCGGGCAGGTCAAGGTCGAGGTCTATCCGAACTCCTCGCTGTTTGGCGACGGCAAGGAAATGGAAGCGCTGCTGCTGGGTGACGTGCAACTGCTGGCGCCGTCGCTGGCCAAGTTCGAGCATTACTCCAAGCCGATCCAGATTTTCGATTTGCCCTTTCTGTTCACTGATATCCAGGCCCTCGACCGTTTCCAGCAAAGCCCGCAAGGTCAGGCTCTGCTCAAGTCGATGGAAGGCAAGGGCATTACCGGGCTTGGTTACTGGCATAACGGGATGAAGCAACTGTCCGCCAACAAGGCGCTCTACGAGCCCAAGGACGCCCGCGGCCTGAAGTTCCGCGTACAGGCTTCCGCCGTGCTGGATGAGCAGTTCAAGGCCCTGCGCGCGGCGCCACGCAAGATGAGTTTTGCCGAGGTTTATCAGGGCTTGCAGACCGGTGTGGTGAATGGCACCGAGAATACCTGGTCCAACTACGAAAGCCAGAACGTCTATGAGGTGCAGAAGTTCTTCACCGAGTCCAACCATGGCGCCATCGATTACATGGTGATCACCAATACCAAGTTCTGGAATGGCCTGCCTGAAGAGGTGCGCAACACCCTGGATGCGGTCATGGCCGAGGTCACCGTGGAGGTGAACAAGCAGGCCGAGGCGCTTAACCAGGCTTCCCGCCAGCGCATTGCCGATTCCGGCAACAGCGAAATCATCATCCTTACCCCGGAACAGCGCGAGTTGTGGCGTGAAGCCATGCGCCCGGTATGGAAGAAGTTCGAGAGCGACATCGGCCCTGATGTGATCGCGGCCGCCGAGCAGGCCAACCAAAGCAGTTAATAGTCGCCAGCGCTGATTGCCGTCGGTGGTCCCGCAGGGGATCGCCACGGCAACCTTTGCTTTGTCGTTTCTCGACCGTTCTTTCAAGGGAGATTACCCATGCACGCAGCCGTTCGTGTCTGGAATCACGCGGAAGAAATGCTGGTGGCATTCCTGCTTGCAGGCATGACCCTGGTCACCTTCGCGTATGTCGTATTCAACAACCTCTATGGTGTTTTCTATTCCCTGGGGGACTCGCTGCCGTTCGCCAACGAGACCCTGCTCGGCATCGGCGACAGTATTCTCTACATCGCCCAGGAGATGACCTGGAGTGTGGCCCTGACCAAGGCCATGTTCGGCTGGCTGATTTTTGTCGGCCTGGCTTGGGGCGTGCGCATTGGCGCGCATATTGGCGTCGACTTGTTGGTGCGCCAGTTCAAGCCTGCCAATCAGCGGCGGGTGGCCTTGCTGGCAGTGGCCATTTGCCTGGGCTATTGCGTGCTGATGGCGTACTCCAGCGAGCAGTGGGTGGCCACGTTGTATGCCGTTGGCACCAGTGCCGAAGACCTGGACCGCTTCGGTATCAGGCAATGGCAAATCGTGATGATCGTGCCGATCGGTTTTGCCTTGATGTTTGTGCGTTTTCTGCAGGTTTTTATCCGCATCATTCAGGGCAAGCAGCAAGGCCTGGGCTTGCACAGTGAAGTGGAGGACGCCGTCAAACTGGCGGAAAACGACCAGCAGGGGACTCCAAAATGACTATTGCCTTCCTTTTTGTCGCCCTGTTCGTGCTGATGTTTGTCGGTATTCCGGTGGCGATTTCCCTGGGCTTGTCCGGGGCCATGACCATTCTGTTCTTCAGTAACGACTCGGTGCGTTCGCTGGCGATCAAGCTGTTTGAAACCAGCGAGCACTACACATTGCTGGCGATCCCGTTTTTCCTGCTATCGGGTGCATTCATGACCAGCGGCGGCGTGGCCCGGCGCCTGATCGATTTCGCCAACGCCTGCGTCGGGCATATCAAGGGTGGCCTGGCCATTGCCGCAATCCTGGCCTGCATGCTGTTTGCGGCGCTGAGTGGCTCTTCTCCGGCCACGGTGGCGGCGGTGGGCTCGATCGTTATCGCCGGCATGGTCCGTTCTGGCTACAAGCAGGATTTTGCTGCCGGTATCGTCTGTAACGCCGGGACCCTGGGCATCCTGATTCCGCCGTCGATCGTCATGGTGGTTTACGCTACCGCCACCGAAACCTCGGTGGGCAAGCTGTTTATGGCCGGTGTTGTGCCGGGTCTGTTGCTGGGGCTGGTATTGATGGTGACCATCTACATCCTGGCGCGGGTCAAGGACATGCCATCGCTGCCCCGGGCCTCGTTCAAAGAAATCGTCACCGCCGGGCGCCGTGCCGGCTGGGGCCTGATGTTGATCGTGATCATTCTCGGCGGTATTTACTCGGGCATGTTCACCCCTACCGAAGCGGCTGCTGTGGCGGCGGTGTATGCAGCGTTCGTGGCGATCTTTATCTACAAGGACATGACCGTCCGCGAATGCCCGAAGGTGATTGTCGAGGCGGGCAAGCTGAGCGTGGTGCTGATGTTTATCATTGCCAACGCCATGCTTTTTGCCCATGTGCTGACCACCGAGCAGATCCCGCAGTCGATTACCGCCTGGGTGGTGGAGCAGGGCTTTACCCCGATTGAGTTCCTGTTGGTGGTCAATATTGTGCTGTTGGTTGCAGGGACTTTTATGGAGCCTTCGGCAATCATCCTGATTCTGGCGCCGATCCTGTTCCCGATTGCCATGCAATTGGGCATTGATCCGATCCACCTGGGCATCATCATGGTGGTGAATATGGAAATTGGCCTGATCACCCCACCCACCGGGCTAAACCTGTTTGTCACCTCGGCGGTCACGGGCATGCCGCTCACTCGAGTGGTACGTGCGGTATCGCCGTGGTTACTGGTGATGCTGGCGTTCCTGGTGCTGGTGACCTATGTGCCGTTTGTGTCGCTGGCGTTGCCGAATTGGCTGGGGATGTAGCGGGCGGGCGCAGGGAATAGTGTGGGAGCGGGCTTGCTCGCGATGCAGGCGACGCGGTCTGGCAGGCTCACCGTATGGATGCCATCGCGGGCAAGCCGCGCTCCCACAGGTTTTGTGTCGTAGTTAAGAGCTGCGGTTTGCAGGATCCGTTGTGGGAGCGGGCTTGCTCGCGATGCAGGCGGCGCGGTCTGGCAGGCTCACCGTATGGATGCCATCGCGGGCAAGCCGCGCTCCCACAGGTTTTGTGGCGCACACATGAGCTGATGCCTGCATGCACGCTACTTGGGTCAAACGCGGCCGACTGCCGCAATCAATTCCTCAGGCTCCACCCGTTGCGCGTAGTCCAGGTTGAAGAACGCTTCGCGTATTACCGCATCCTGGTCGATTACAAATGCACTGGCCAGTGGCAGTGTCAGCGAGTCAGACCCGTTGACGCTCTTGAGGTCCGCACCAGGGAACGGTAGATTTAGTCCAGTTCGCCCTCAAGCTCGAAAACAATGCCGTACTGACGGGCAAGGTGGTTGCCGATATCACTGAGCAGCAGGTAAGTGATCCCCAGCGCTTCACGGGTTTTACCCGTGAACTGCGGCGTCTGCGCCGAGACGGCAACCAGCGTCGCCCCCGCGGCCGTCAGATCACTGACCATCTGCTGGTATGCACTCAAGGCCTGATTGCAGAACGGGCACCACAGGCCTCGGTAGAACACCAGTACCAACGGCCCCATGTCGAGAAAATCGCGCAGATCGACGTTCTGCCCGTTTTCTTCCTTGAGTATCGCCAGCGGCGCCTTGTCGTTGGCTTGCAACGCTTTGCTGCTCAAATGGCTATCGACCAGCTTTTGTAGCGAGGTCGAGCGCTTGGCTGGCCGAGAGGCAATAGATCGACTCGGCCAGGGCCTGGCGTTGCCCGGGAGGCAAGTCCTGGATCATTCCGCTGATCCAGGCGGTGTGCTCGACAAAAACGTCATCGACCACGCGCTTGCCTTGCGCTGTCAGCGTAATAATCAATTTGCGCCGGTCCGTCGGGTCGGTTTTGCGCTTGATCAACGCGGCGCGCTGCAAACCATCGAGCAGCCCGGTGACCGTTCCCGTGGTAATCGACAATCGGGTCGCCAGTTCCAGAGGGGAGAGCTTGCCTCCCGCGTTTTTGAGGGTCAGCATGATGACAAAACGGCCCTCCGACAGGTTGTAGCTGGCCAGCCGTGTTGCGCAGGCGCGATTGATCGCCGCTGCCGCCGAGAGCAACTCGAAACACAGCTTTACGCTGTCCCTGACCTCGGGCGCTGCGCTCTCTAGTTCACGCAGCATGATGTGGTGCTTGTTCTCTAAAATATTCATAAGGCGCAGTTTATCTTGGCGCCTTACTAAGTCAAACGGTTAGGCCGCAGCCCCGCCTGGGGTATACTTTGCCGCCACGCAATTCAGCCAAATCATACGTATCGGGATTTCCATGAGTCGTTCTCTTTCCATAACCCCTGGGCGCAAACCGCTTGCGCCGCTGTTGGCCTTTATCTTGTTGCTGCAGGGCGCTGTTTTCCTGCAAAACAATGTCGGTACGCGCCAGGTGTTGTTGCTGATCGTCGGCGCGGCGCTGGGCTTGACCCTTTATCACGCTGCATTCGGTTTTACCTCGGCCTGGCGAGTCTTTATCAATGATCGCCGTGGTGCAGGCCTGCGCGCGCAAATGGTGATGCTGGCCGTGGCTGTGGTGCTGTTTTTCCCCGCGCTGGGAGCGGGCACCCTGTTTGGCCAGCCGGTCGTCGGGCTGGTGGCGCCGATCGGTGTGTCGGTGGTGTTCGGTGCGTTTATTTTCGGCATCGGCATGCAGTTGGGCGGCGGGTGTGCGTCCGGCACCCTGTTCACTGTCGGCGGCGGCAATGCGCGCATGCTGGTGACCCTGTTGTTCTTTATCTGTGGATCATTAATCGCCACTCAGCATGTTGACTGGTGGTTTGCCCTGCCTGCGTTTCCGGCGACCTCTATCGTTAAAAGCTTCGGGGTGGTTCCCGCCTTGCTGCTGAGCCTGGCCGTGTTCGCGATCATCGCCGCAGTGACCGTACGCCTGGAGAAATCCCGTCACGCCAGCCTTGAAGCAGGGGTGACCAGTGAACATCAGGGCCTGCGCCGCTTTTTGCGTGGGCCGTGGCCTCTGGTCTGGGGCGCGATAGGTCTGGCGCTGCTGAACTATGCCACGCCGGCACTGGCCGGGCGGCCGTGGGGTATTACTTCGGCGTTCGCGCTGTGGGGAGCCAAGGCGGCAAGCGGACTGGGGGTTGATGTTGGCAGTTGGGGGTTCTGGCAGATGCCGGGCAATGCCAAGGCACTGGCCGCGCCGGTGTGGGAAGACATCACCAGCGTAATGGATATTGGCATAGTTCTCGGTGCGTTGTTGGCCGCCGGCCTGGCCGGTCGTTTTGCTCCCAGCCTGAAAATCCCGCCGCGCTCGCTGCTGGCGGCAGTGATTGGTGGCCTGCTGCTCGGGTATGGCTCGCGTCTGGCCTACGGCTGCAATATTGGCGCGTACTTCAGCGGCATCGCCTCGGGCAGCCTGCATGGCTGGGTATGGCTGGTGGCAGCGTTTATCGGCAACACGGTGGGCGTGCGCCTGCGACCACTGTTCTTTACCGGCGAGCGGCCACAGGCGGCGTTGAGCGGCTGCTAAAAAAGGACAGGGGCTGCTTTCTCGGCAGCCGTTTTTTTCAGCGACGATAGTCGCGGTGATGGTTGTCGTAGCGCTGGTGCATGGCCCGGTCATGACGGCGGCGCTCGGCTTCGCGGCGGGCTTGCTCCCGACGCCATTGATCGCGACGCCAGTTTTCTCTGCGGCGATCGTCTCTGCGAGCTTGCCAGCGGTTGTCATACCGGTGGTGGTCGTCGCGGGCAAGCAGGGGCGCTGTCTGTTCAGCGGCCAGCCTTGGCCAGGGATTGGCAGCCGTCGTCTGAACGGCTCCAGGTTCAGTAGCAAAAACCGCGGGCGGGGTCTTTGTCGGTGTAGCTGATGCCGAGCCCATTGCCGCAAACGCGAACAGGCTCAAAAGCACCATCCGTGGGGCGTGGAATTTCATGAGCGAAGATAACCTCTGAATATCATTCGAATGTGTCGCCATCTGCTGACTGACGCCTGGAGCTCGCGCTTGTCGCGCAGATACGCGTACTCACATAGACAGATAAACAGGGAAAAGTTCGCATGCCGGCTGTTTGTGTAAATCGGCGCAGTATGCAAAACGGCGCCTGAGCGCCGTTGTGCCGGGTTTAAGGCAGGTTAGTGTTCTTGCTCGAAGCTCTTTTTACGCAAGGGCGGGGACTGTTCGTAGTGCTCGTCGGACTCCACCACGGGTACTTCCTTGCCATTGCAGTCGAACAGCTTGCCATCGCGAAATACATCGCCATCGTTGAGGCAGCTGATATCCCGGGAGCGCAGGATACGGTCGCTGGCGGCGACGAATACCGACTGCTGGTCGGAGTTGCCGGCCCGCAGATGGTTGAACAGCAGGTTGAGCAGGATGGCCATGATTGCGGCCGAGCTGATGCCGGAGTGGAAGATGGTCTCGAACCAGGTCGGGAAGTGCTGGTAGAAGTTGGGCGCTGCAATGGGGATCATGCCGAAACCGATCGATGTGGCGACGATGATCAGGTTCATGTTGTTGCGATAGTCCACCTGCGCCAGGGTGCGGATGCCGCTGGCGGCGACGGTACCAAACAGGACCAGACCAGCACCGCCAAGCACGGCAGTGGGCACGGCGGCGACCAGGCGACCCATCACCGGCAGCAGCCCCAGTGTCACCAGGATCAGGCCGCCGGTGGCCACCACATAACGGCTCTTGATACCGGTCACGGCGACCAGGCCAACGTTCTGTGCAAAGGCGCTCTGGGTAAAGGAGCCGAACAGCGGCGCCAGGGTACTGGAAATCATGTCTGCGCGCAGGCCGTTGCCAAGGCGTTTGGCGTCGACCTTGGTGTCGATGATTTCGCCCACTGCCAGGATATCGGCGGAGGTCTCGACCATGGTCACGATAATCACGATCAGCATCGACAGGATGGCTGCGAGGCGGAACTCGGGCATGCCGAAGTGCAGCACCTCGGGCAATGCGACCAGCGGGCCTTCCAGCACCCGGGAGAAGTCGGTCATGCCCACGGCCGTGGCAACCAGTGTGCCGATAACGATAGCCAGCAGAATCGACAGGCGTGAAATACTGGCGCTGCCCAGCTTGCTGAGCAGCAGCACGAGCACCAGGGTGATTGCCGCCAGGCCGATGTTGGCCATGCTGCCGAAGTCAGGTGACTGACTGTTGCCGCCCATGGCCCAGCGCGCCGTGACCGGCATCAGGGTCAGACCGATGGTGGTGATGACGATGCCCGTCACCAGGGGCGGAAAGTACTTGGTGATGCTGGAAAACAGCGGTGTGATCAGCAAGCCGATCACGGAAGCCACGATCACCGCCCCGAACACCACCGGCAGGCCTCCTGCGCCGTCACCGCCAATGATGGCGACCATGGTGGAGACACCGGCGAAGGACACCCCCTGCACCAGCGGCAGGCGACAGCCAAAGAAAGGGATACCCAGTGTCTGCAACAGTGTGGCCAGGCCACCGGCGAACAGCGAAGCGGCGATCAGCAGGCCAACGTCGGCCGATGAAAGGCCGGCTGCCTGGCCAATGATCAGGGGCACCGCAATGATGCCCCCATACATTGTCAGGACGTGCTGCAGGCCGTAGGCCAGGTTGGCGCCAGTACCGAGGTTTTCGTCTTCTGGACGAGGGGAAGCGGTAGAAGTCATGGTGAGTAGCTCGCTTTTGTTATTTTAGATGCGTCTAACAGCACGTTCTCAGTTGCATCCGTTGAGCCCTGTCAGGAACTCAACGGCCTGAAGGGGTTATTCACCGCTGACCAACTGGTGGGCCAACTGGTTGTGGCGTTCCAGCACCCGCGGCAGGTCGACGGTGGTGAGGTGGCCATCCCTGACCACCACGCGACCATTGATCACGCTGGTATGGACCTGGGTCGGGGTACAGAACACCAACGCTGCCAGCGGGTCGTGATGGGCTCCGGCGTAGGCCAGATGGCCCAGATCGAAAGCGACAAAATCCGCCACCATGCCCGGTGCCAGTGCACCAATATCATTGCGGTTAAGCACCTTGGCGCCCCCCAATGTGGCAATTTCCAGCGCCTCGCGAGCGGACATCGCATCGGGGCCAAAACCCACCCGCTGCAACAGCAGGGCCTGACGTACTTCACCAATCATGCTGGCGCCATCGTTGGACGCAGAACCGTCAACCCCCAACCCCACCGGCACGCCGTGGTCGCGCATCCTGCGAATCGGCGCGATCCCCGAAGCCAGGCGCATGTTCGAGCACGGGCAGTGGGCGACCCCAGTACCGGTGCGGGCGAACAGCTCGATGCCGTGCTGGTCGAGTTGTACGCAATGGGCGTGCCAGACGTCGTGGCCGACCCAGCCCAGGTCTTCGGCGTACTCGGCAGGGGTCATGCCGAACTTCTCGCGGCTGTAGGCGATGTCACTGACGTTCTCGGCAAGGTGGGTGTGCAGCGAGACCCCGTACTGGCGGGCGAGTACTGCGGCCTCGCGCATCAGGTCGCGGCTGACCGAGAAGGGCGAGCAGGGCGCCACGACCATGCGCAGCATCGAGCCATGGCGGGGGTCGTGGTAGTCCTCGATCAGACGCTGGGACTCTTTGAGAATATGGCTTTCTTTCTCAACCACCGAGTCGGGCGGCAAGCCGCCCTGGCTACGGCCCACGCTCATGCTCCCGCGTGCGGCGTGAAAGCGCATGCCGATCTCTGCAGCGGCATGGATGCTGTCGTCCAGCTTGCAGCCGTTGGGGTAGATATACAGATGGTCACTGGAAGTGGTGCAGCCAGAGAGAATCAGCTCGGCCATCGCCGTCTGGGTCGAAACCGCGATCATTTCCGGCGTGAGTCGCGCCCAGATTGGATACAAGTTGTTGAGCCAATTGAACAACTCGCCGTCCTGGGCTGCCGGTACAACGCGGGTCAGGCTCTGGTACATATGGTGGTGGGTGTTGACCAGGCCCGGGATAACCACCTTGCCGGTCATGTCCAGAATCACGTCGGCCTGTTGCGGCAGGGATTCGCTGGGGCCGACCTGCTTGATCAGGTTGTCTTCGATAAACAGGCCGCCGCGCCGGATTTCCCTGCGTTCACCATCCATTGTGACCAGCAGTTCTGCGTTCTTGACCAGTAAAGTCTTTGCCATGGGTATTCCTCTTCCGTTTGGAGTTTGCTTTCAACGTGATGCGGTTGCAGGCATCGGTTTTCGGCTTGAGCCAAGCCCTGGCAGCCGGATGCAGCATGGCTGGGCAGGGGCGGTCGGTTCACTGGCACACCCATGGGCGCAGTGAATACGCGATGACATGCGCCGGTAAGGCGCGTTGAATTGAAGCGGCTGTGCAAGCTGCATGGTGTTTGACCATCGCAATACGCAGCGGCGATTGCCGGAGTCGTAGGCGTGCAATGATGTAACCAGAATTGGTTATTATTGTATACAACTAAAAATGCAGTGATGTTGTCGATTGTGACCGGGGGCTGGCAGGGGAGAAAATTTGCTGGAGTCTGGAGAGTCGATCAGGAGCGGGTGCGGGGGCGGGTAATGTGGGAGCGAGCCTGCTCGCGATGCAGGCGACGCGGTCTTTCGGGCAATGGGGATGTCTTCGCGAGCAGGCTCGCTCCCACAGGAATTGCGGGGTGTTTTTACCACCCGGTGTGAGGGCGGGACCTATGAGCGGCGCTGCTCACAGATCCCGCCCATGCCATCACGTCAACGCTGGTGTACGCGGTGGGATCATGCGTTTGCTGCCGGTTGCCTCAAATGCCGAAGCAAAGCGCAGCAATGTCGAATCGTCATAGGCGCGACCGGCAAACGTCAGCCCCACCGGCATGCCGATGTCGGCCATCACGCCCATGGGCACGGTCACGGTCGGTACGCCCAGATGGCGGATGGCCAGGTTGCCGTTGGCCACCCACACGCCGTTGCTCCAGGCGATATCCGCCGACGCCGGGTTCACATCCGCATCTGCCGGGGCCACATCGGCCACGGTCGGGAACAGCACGGCATCCAGCCCCAGGCGATCCATCCAGTCTTCCAGGTCGATGCGCCGGGTTTTTTCAAGGCCGCGCAGACCGTCTGGCACGCTACTGATCTGATCCCACGGGGTAATCCCGCGCTGGGCCATGCGCACGTATTCGTCCATGCCTGCCGCCAGTTCGTCTTCACGGTTGGGCAGGGTGCCCGGGTCGTGAGGGAAAATCAGCGGCCCATCAACGTCGGCCAACCGGTTGAGTTTAGGGTCACCGTTGGCGCGCAGGAAATCATCGAACGCCCACGCGGACAACTCCCAAAGCTCGTCATGCATAAACTCTTTGGACACCAGCCCGCGGGTGAACACGGTTGGCGCGCCGGGGCGATCGCCTTCGCAGTTGGAGACCAGCGGGAAGTCCACTTCAATCACTTCTCCGCCCTGGGCCTCGATGGCCTTGCGCGCGGCTTGCCACAGGTCGATCACCGAGGCACGGGTGATGATGCGTTGCCCGGTGGGGCCGCCGATGCCCGGTGCTTCGGATGTGCCGGCCTCGGGGTCGGCATTGATATACATGCGCGGTACGCCAAAGCGTTTGCCGGCCAGTGCTTCGCTGCCGGCATTGAGTTGTGCATAGGAGGCCGGACGCACCGAAGCCACACTCGGAATCGCTACCCAGGGCTGCAGGCGCCACAGGTCTCCACGGGTATCAGTATCTTCAGCCACGACCACATCGAGCACTTCGAGCAAGTCGGCCATGGTGCGGGCAAAGGGCACCACCACGTCCATGGTCGGCGTCAGCGGCCAGTTGCCACGTACCGAAATCACGCCCCGTGAAGGCGTGTAGGCGCACAGGCCGTTGTTGGACGCCGGGCCGCGCCCGCTCGACCAGGTTTCTTCCGCCAGGCCGAAGGCCGAGAAGCTGGCCGCCGTGGCCGTACCCGCACCGTTGGACGAGCCGGAGGCAAAAGGTGCCGTCAGGTAGTGGGCGTTGTACGGGCTTTCAGCGCGGCCATAGACCCCGCGCTGCATACCGCCGTTGGCCATGGGCGGCATATTGGTCTTGCCCAGGCAGATGGCACCGGCACCGCGCAGGCGCTCGATGGTGAAAGCATCGCGGTACGCCACCAGGTCCTTGAAGGCGGGGCTGCCCGACGCGGCGGTCAGGCCCTTGACCAGGTAACTGTCCTTGGCGGTATAGGGGATGCCGTCCAGCGGGCCGAGGGCCTGGCCCTTGGCACGGCGGTCGTCGGAGGCCTGCGCCTCGGTCATTGCCAGGGGGTTGCGCACCACCACGGCATTGAGGGCGGTGGGGGTGTCAGCTGTGTCGTAGGCGTCGATCCGCGCCAGATAAGCCTGTACCAGTTCTACCGCCGTGGTCTGGCCGGATTCGAGCGCGGCGCGCAGTTGGGCTATGGACACCTCGGTGACTTCAATCATGGGCTTACCGCTTGAGGACAATGGGAAACCGCAGAGCTTAGCGAAACTCCTGCCTGCACAGCCAGCCCATGTCGCATGTGTGGTCGCAAATAGTCACCACCATTTCCAGGTGTAATCGATATTGAGCCGCAGCTCGTTGTCATCGCGGTGGCTGGCCTGGGCGGTGAAGTCGTTGCGGTAGCAGGCGTTGCGCAGGCGCAGCGACAGATCCTTGAGCGGGCCGCTTTGCAGGACATACCAGACTTCGATGTCTTTTTCGCTCTCGCTCAGGTTCGAGCCGCCAAACCTGGCCAGCTCGATATTGTCGCCACTCACGTAGCGCAGCATGCCGTTGAGGCCCGGCGCGCCCATCCCGGCAAAGTTGTAGTCGTAGCGCACCTGCCAGCTGCGTTCCTTGGGGTTGAGGAACTCGGAACTGAGGGTGCCCTCAGTGATCACCAGCGGTTCGGTGCCAAACAGATACGGCATGCCAGTCTTGCCAGTCAGTTGCATATAACCGGCGCCGAATTTATGGGCGCCCAGGCTGTAGGTCAGCATCAGTGCGGCATTGCGGTTGTCCACCGCCCCGGCTTTGGCTGCGCCGTCTTCGCCAGTAATAAACAGGCGAAAATCGCTTTTCAGGCTGCCGGGGCCCAGCTTGCGATTATCGACTAAGCCGTAAAAGTCCTTGCGGTACAGTTGCGCGAGTTCGGCGTGGTAGTACTTGAGAGTCAGTTGCGCTGACCAGGCATAGTCGCCGCCGATAAACATAAAGCGGTTGGACTCGGCCGCACCATTGAAGCGGCCATTGGGCGAGCCGACAGACATTTTCTGGTAGTCGGTTGAGTCGCGCAGGTTGATGCGGTCCAGCCAGCCGACGTGCAGCGTCAGTTGATCGATGTCCTGGGACTTCAGGTAGGCGCCGCGAAACGTCTGTGGCAGGAGGCGGGTAGGGCTGGCGAATGCGATCGGCAAAAAGGTGCTGATGGTGCCCACTTGCAGCTCGGTTTGCGAGGCGCGAACCTTGGCGGTCAGCCCCAGTTCCGAGTACTCATCGGCAGGCTCGCGGGTGTTGGCGTCATACGGCAGCAGGCCGGTGCCGGTGCGGGCGCGTGAGGAATCCAGGCGCACACCGAGCAAGCCTTGCGCGTCCAGGCCAAAGCCCACCGGCCCTTCGGTGTAGCCCGAACGCAGGTTGAGGATAAAACCCTGTGCCCACTCTCGGGCCGCAGCCTGCGGGGTTGCATTGACGTAGTTACGATCGAAGTAATAGTTGCGCATCACCAGGTCAGCGTGGCTGTCATCGACAAAATCGCTGGCCACAGCCGTGGTCATGGATAAAACCCAGGTGCAGGCGCTGAGCGCCCGAAGAACAGTCTTGAGCATGGCAGGTTCACTTTTATTGTTATGGGGGGTGGAGCACTGCGCGCCTTTCGGCGCGCAGGTAGTCAGTCGGGTGATGCTGCGTTGCGCCGCACCGATAGGTAAAACATGGCCACGGCTGCAATCACGATGCCTGGCGCCGACGCCAGCATCACCCCGGCGGTGCTGGTGCCCAGCGCGAGCATCTTGCCGGCCACCAAGGGGCCGCTCATGGCACCGAGGCGACCGATGGCCACTGCGCTGCCCACGCCCGTGGCGCGTATCGAGGGGCGATAGAAATGCGGTGCCAGGGCGTAGAGCACGCATTGACCTCCGGTGGCAAAAAAACCGGCAATAAAGCCCGCCGCCAGCATGCCCGGCAGATGGCTCGCCAACCCAAGGGCGGTCAGTGACACCAGGATGCCCACATAGATCAGTGCCGATAGCGCCCAGGCGGGCAGGCGGTCCATGACCCAGCCCAGAAACAGGGTGCCGGCTGCTGCGCCAATTTGCAGGGCAAGCATCACCCAGCTGGCCTGGCGCCCGGTGAACCCCTGGCCGATCACCAGGCTGGGCAGCCAGTTGATCAGGATGTAGACCACCATCAGGGTAAAGAAATAGCTAACCCAGATAAGCGTAGTCGGCAGTGCCGCGCCCTCGCGAAATAAACCCCGAACCACACCGATGGGCGCCTCGCCCTGAACGTTGCGAAACTGCTGCGACTCGGGAAGGTAGAGCCCCAGCAGCGGCACGATCAACAGCGGCACCACGCCACCGACGTAGAACACCACTTGCCAGCCACCGGCCAGGTCGGCGATGCCGATCAGGGCGGCCAGCGCGGCGCCCAAAGGCACGCCGCAATACATGAGGCTTACCGCCGTACCGCGCAGGCGCGGGCCAGCCACTTCGCTGGTGAGGGCGATCAGGTTGGGCAGGGCGGCACCGAGGCCAACGCCGGTGAGGCAGCGTGCGACCAGCAGGCTGTTAATGTCCCAGGCCAATGCGGTGGCAAGGGAGAACACCCCGAACAGCCCCACCGAGGCCATCAGCACCCGTTTGCGGCCAATGCGGTCAGCCAGCCACCCACCGGCGAACGCACCGGGCAACAGACCGAAAATTCCGGCGCTGAACACCCAGCTCATATGTAATTTATCCAGTTCGAACGCGGCAGCCATGCCTTGAGCAGCGATCCCTGCGGCCTGTAGATCGAGGCCTTCCATGAGGGCAACGAGAAAACACAGGCCGATGGTGCGGGCCATTTGCAGATTGAGTGAAGTCATGGGCTGTACCCGTTTTATTGTTGTTATGGATGAAGCAGCGTTAACCCCTGTTTCTGTGGGAGCAGGCTTGCTCGCGATTGGATCAATGCGGTTCGTCAGGTAAACCGCGTTGCCTGCATCGCGAGCAAGCCCGCTCCTACAAGGGGGGGGGGTAAGGAAGGCCTTAGCGTTTGAGCAGGTCCAGCGCCACGTCGACGATCATGTCTTCCTGGCCGCCCACCATCCGCCGCTTGCCCAGTTCGACCAGGATGTCCAGGGTCTTGAGGCCGTACTTGGCCGCAGCGATTTCGGCGTGGCGCAAGAAGCTCGAATACACCCCGGCATAACCCAGCGCCAAGGTCTCGCGGTCGACCCGCACCGGGCGATCCTGCAACGGTCGGACAATGTCATCCGCGGCATCCATCAGCGTGTAAAGGTCTGTGCCGTGGTTCCAGCCCAGACGCTCGGCGGCGGCGATAAACACTTCCAGCGGGGCATTGCCGGCCCCGGCCCCCATGCCCGCGAGGCTGGCATCGATCCGGTCGCAGCCTTCTTCAACCGCCGTAATCGAGTTGGCTACGCCCAGCGACAGGTTGTGGTGGGCATGCATGCCGGTTTCGGTTTCAGGCTTTAGCACGGCCTTGAACGCACGGAAGCGATCGCGAATGTCCTGCATGTTCATCGCTCCGCCCGAGTCGGCCATGTACACGCAGGTCGCGCCGTAGCTCTCCATCAGTTTGGCCTGGGCCGCCAACTGATCGGCAGGGATCATGTGGCTCATCATCAAAAAGCCGACAGTGTCCATGCCCAGTTCCCGGGCGTACTCGATGTGCTGTTTCGAGACATCGGCTTCGGTGCAGTGCGTGGCGATGCGCACGACCCGGGCCCCGGCGTTGTACGCAGCCTTGAGGTCATGCACCGTGCCGATGCCGGGCAACAGCAGGGTGGTGATTTTTGCGTGGCTGATCACGTCCGCCGCCGCTTCGATCCATTCCAGATCGGTATGGGAGGCGAAACCGTAGTTAAAACTCGAACCTTGCAGACCATCGCCGTGGGCCACCTCGATGGCGTCGACGCGGGCCTTGTCCAGGGCGCGGGCGATGTCCTGCACGTTCTGCAACGAGTACTGGTGGCGCACGGCATGGCTGCCGTCACGCAGGGTGACGTCGCTGATATAGATCTTTTTATCGTTCATGGTTTTCCCCTCAGACGTTGAGCATCGACAGCGCCATGCGCTCAGCGGTGGCCAAGGCTGCAGAGGTCATGATGTCGAGATTTCCGGCGTAGGCCGGCAGGTAGTGGGCGGCGCCTTCGACTTCCAGAAACACCGAAGTCTTGAGCCCGGAATATCTGCCCAGTCCGGGAATGGTCAGCGGCCTGTCTTCAGGGATTACGTCAAACTGCACGCGTTGCTTGAGGCGATAGCCCGGCACATAGGCTTGCACGGCTGCCGCCATTTCGACGACAGACGCCTCGACCAGTGCCTGGTCTGCGGCTTCGCTGAGTACAAAAACGGTATCGCGCATGATCAGCGGCGGCTCGGCAGGGTTCATCACGATGATCGCCTTGCCCTTGGTTGCACCGCCAATCACTTCGATGGCCCTGGAGGTGGTTTCGGTGAACTCGTCGATATTGGCGCGGGTGCCGGGGCCGGCAGATTTACTGGCAATCGAAGCGACGATTTCGGCGTAATGAACCTTGGCCACACGGGACACGGCGGCGACCATCGGAATGGTTGCCTGGCCGCCGCAGGTCACCATGTTGACGTTCAACTGGTCCAGGTTCTGCTCCAGATTGACCACCGGTACACAGTACGGGCCGATGGCCGCCGGGGTGAGGTCAATCAGGCGGATGCCGGGTTTGATCGCGCGCAGAAAAGCGTCGTTCTTGACATGGGCACCGGCCGATGTGGCATCGAACACGAAGTCGATGTCCTTGAACACGTCCATGCGCGTAAGGCCTTCAACGCCTTCGTGGGTGATTGCAACACCCATGCGCGCAGCACGGGCCAGACCGTCGGAGGCCGGGTCGATGCCAACCATTGCGCCCATTTCCAGGTGCCGGGCATTGCGCAGGATTTTAATCATCAGGTCGGTGCCGATATTGCCGGAGCCGATGATGGCGACCTTGAGTTTCTTGTTCATTATTGTTGCCTCAGTTGCACGCAAGTCGCCGATTACTCGGCGCTGCCGTGTTGCGAGAAGTCCACACCGACACTGCCGATGCCTTCGATATGCGCTTCGAAACGATCACCGGCGGCCACGGCCACCATCGGCCCCAGTGCGCCGGTCAGGATGATGTCGCCCGCTTGCAGCGGATTGCCCAGGCGCGCCATGGTGCAAGCCAGCCATACGGCCGCATTGAGCGGATGGCCCAGGCATTGCGCGCCGCTGCCACTGGAAACTTCTTCACCATTGCGGGTCATGCACATGCCCGCATTGCGCAAGTCCAGCCCATCAAGGCTGCGGGCCGGGCCGCCGAGTACGTAGCAGCCGCTGGAGGCGTTATCGGCCACCGTGTCGACAAAGCGGATGTTCCACTGCTGCACGCGGCTGCCGACGATTTCCAGAGCCGGCATCACCCAGCCGGTGGCGGCCATGACCTCGTCGAAGGTGGTGTCGGAGTGGGGCAGGTCATGTTTGAGGATCAAGGCGATTTCAGCCTCGATCTTGGGCTGCAACACGCGATCGATGGGTACGGTCTGGTTGTCGCCGTAGCACATGTCGGCGAACAGAGTGCCGAAGTCCGGTTGGTCCACGCCCAGCTGCGCTTGCACCTTGGGGTTGGTCAGGCCGATTTTTCGGCCCACCACCCGGCGTCCATTGGCGACGCCGTGGGCGACATTGATCTGCTGGATGGTGTAGGCGGCTGTCGCGTTGTCCTCACCGATCAGCTCGCGCAGGGGGGCGATGGCACTGCTGTGGGTTTCGGCGTGGCGCAGGTCGGCGGCCAGTTGGGCCAGTGTTTCGGGAGTCGGGTTCATGGCGGTCTCGGTTATCAGTGGGTCAGGAAGTCCAGCACCATGCGGTTGAAGGTGTCGGCGTGTTCCCATTGCGCCCAGTGGCCGCAGCGGTTGAACACGTGCAGCTGCGCGTTGGGCAGCCCTGCCAGCAGGCGCAAGCCGGTATCCATCGGCACAAAGCGGTCTTCGCGCCCCCAGACCAGCAGGGTTTCGGCGCTGATTTCGTGCAGGCGATGGCTGAAGTCGGGAAACTGTTTGGGATTGATGGTGCTGCTTTTTACGAAGTTTTCCAGGTGGTCGCGGCGCGCCAGGAGGTTATCCAGACGGGTCTGGAACAGTTCTTCGGTCAGGCTGCTGGTGTCGAAAACGAAGACGCTCATCATCTTTTTCAGGTTCTCGATGGTCGGCTCGCGGTACAGCGCACCGATCAGCTTGATGCCTTCGGTGGGCTGGGGCACAAATGCGCTCGGGCCGCCGGTGCCGCCGCCCATGAGGATCAGTTTGCCGATGCGCCCGGGGTTTTCCAGAGCGAAGGCCACGGTGCTGTGGGCGCCCATCGAGTTGCCGATGATGTGCACGCGGTCAAGGTCCAGCACATCGAGCAGGCCCTTGAGCGCCGACGCATTGAGGTTGGAGCGTGAGCCTTCGCTCACCACCGGGTCGCTTTTGCTCCAGCCCGGGCAATCGAGCAGGATCACCCGGTAACCGGCAGTCACCAGCGGTTCGATGTTGCGGTTGAAGTTGGCCCAGCCGCTGGCGCCGGGCCCGGAGCCGTGGAGCATGACCACGGTCTCGGCACCCTGGCCGACGTCGTTGTAGTGCAATTGCAGGTCCAGGTCGCCTTCCTTGATACGGGCAAAGCGGCTGGTCGAGGCTTCAGTGAATACGCTGGCAGTGGCAGTCATGGCAGTGATCCTTGAATTCAAAGGGGGTGGGTCAGCGGCTGCGCGCCAAGGGCGCCGAAGCCTGCAATCCATTCGGGAATCGGGCGGTAGTAGCGGCCTTCGGTTTGGTAGGGGCCAAAGGCGGACAATGCGGCGAATGCGGCGACCCAGGTTTTCACCTCGTGGGTCGATTTACCGGCGAGCGCCGACAGCGCGTCATTGCCCAGTGCATCGAGGTCGCTCAAGCGGCCCTGCTCCAGCGTGTCGAGAAACTGCTGGTCCCAGACCGGGTTGAGCGGGTGCAGGCTGTTCTGGTCCTCGACGAAGTGCCGGGCGGCCTGGATGACCCGCTGCTGGCGTGCGGCGCGTTCATCGGCGGGCAACTGGCGGCCGCTGCCCATCAAGCGGTCGGCCATGCGGGCATCGACCTTGGCCAGTTCTGGCACCGGAGGCTGATGGGACAGGCCTCCGGACGCCAGGAACAGCACGCGCAGGTCCAGTGATCTGGCCCACTGGCCGATGGCCTCGCCCAGCAGTCGTGCCCGCTTGAAACCGGGCAGGGGCACGGCTACCGAATTGATGAAGACCGGAATCACCGGGCAGGTGCGCAACCCGCCCAGCAACAGTTCCAAGGGTTGGGCAAAGGCATGATCGACTTGCATTCGGTAGGACACGGCGGTGTCGATACCAGCCTCCATGACGGCTTGGGCGCAGGCTTCGGCCAGGGCTTTGGGTACGTCGAGGGGGCCGGCTGCGGTGTCGAAATCGCCGATGGCATCGGCGGCCATGCCAATGCAAAAAGGCGGCATGACGTCGTAGAAAAAGCCGTTGTAGTGATCGGGCCCCAGGAGCACGATCAGTTGCGGATTGAAGCGGGCGATGCGTTCGCGGGCATTGCGGATCATGCAGTCCACTTCGGCCAGCACTTCGGGGGCCGGGTCGACGTAGCCCACCAGCGGCGTGTGTGACAAACAGTGCAAATAGGCGCTCATCTCAAGCCACCTTGCTGACGGCTGGCGTCATCTGGATGTGTGGCTGCACGTTGAGCGCCAGGGCCAGCTCATTGCAGGCCTTGCCGAGCGTTTGCGGTGTGGCCAGCCCGGCGAGGAAGCGATCAGGGCGCAGCAGGGCAATGGACGATGAGCCGCGGGCGAACCACTCGCGCAGGCGGCCAGTGCTGTCGCCGACCCGAATCACGTCGTTGCCGGCGTCGCTCGGGGCCCTGAGCTGGACATCCGGCAGCACTTGAATAAACCGCGTACCCAGGGTTTTCCATTGAGCAATCTGCGCCGTCGTAAGGCCCCAGGTCGGGTCGCAGCCCCAGGCGATAAAGGCGAAATTCTCGCCGATCACTTCATCGAGGAGCACGGTCGCACCGGCGTCGGTCAGTACCTTGGGCTGAATGAACATCTTGCCCACCGGCGAGCCTTTTTCGCTCGGCACGATCAGAGCGCCACGGCTGTATTGCGGCATGGGCTTGAAGCGCATCTCGACGAAATAGCGTTTGACCGGCGGCACATAGTTGAGCAGCCACGACACGCCATCGCGCAGGGTGCCCTGCCAGCGCTTGGGGGGGGCCAGTACGTGGCCGGCCAGTACCGAGAGGTCGATCATGGCCTTGGCGTGATCCCGGCGCTCCAGCTCATAGCTGTCGAGCAGGCGGTCATTGGCCAGGCCCTTGATCACCAGTGACAGTTTCCAGGCCAGGTTGGAGGCATCGCGCATGCCGCTGTTGTAACCCTGGCCCTGCCAGACTGGCATGATATGCGCGGCATCCCCGGCCAGCAGTACCCGGCCCTGACGGAAGCGGCCTGCGAGGCGGGCGTTGTGGGTATAGACGCGGCTGCGAATCAGCTCGATGCGATCCGGGTCCGGCAGCACTTTGGCCAGCAGCTTGCGCATGTTTTCGGGCTTGCTCAGCTCGGCCTCGGTCTCACCGGGCATTACCATAAACTCAAAGCGACGCACCCCGTGGGGCAGGGCGGCGGACACGTAGGGGCGCACCGGGTCGCAGCACAGGTACACATGGGGTGTGCTCAGGGGGTCGTTGGCGATATCCACGACGATCCACTGATTGGGCGCAGTCTTGCCTTCAAAACTGATGCCAAGGCTGCGCCGCACCAGGCTGTTGCCGCCATCGCAGCCAATCAGGTACTTGGCCTGCAGGCGTTCGCTGCGACCCTCGGCGTTTTTCAGTGTGAGTTGCACACCGCTGTCGCTTTGCTCGAAGCCATCGAGTTCGCGACCGAACAGTACCTTGACGTTGTCAAAGCGTTGCAGGCCTTCGAACAGCACGCGATCAGCCAGCGGCTGAATAAAGGCGTTACGGCGGGACCAGCCAAACTCATCGGTCTTGGGCTGGATGTCTGCAAAGCAGCGACCTTTGGGCGTCATGAAGCGCATCGCATGCCAGGGCGTGGTGTGCGGCAGCACGTTATCGGCAAGGCCGACGGCCTGGAATGTGCGCAGGCTTTCGTCGTCCAGGCCAATGGCGCGCGGGTAGTCGATCAGGCTGTCGAGCTTTTCCACCAAGGTGACGTTTACACCACATTGGCCCAGGTAATTGGCGATCATCAGCCCGACAGGACCCGCTCCGACAATGGCGATATCGGTGCTCAGGTCCAAGGTGGAAGCAGTGGGTGCAGAACTCATGGGTATCTCCGTACAGCGCTTTTTTTGGATTTCTTGTTGGGCGCAGTATGGAAATCGCGAAGCTGGTGAACAACGAGAACCCTTGCTAGGGTGCACTCAGTGCACATCGTTGATTTACCGATAAAAATAATGGGAAACACATGAGCGAAACCGAATACAAGGCCGTGCGGGGCCTAATGCGCGGGTTGTTACTGATCAACGGTCTCAACCGTTTTGACGGGGGCGCCAGTACGGCTCAGTTGGCCGAGCAGAGCGGTTTGCACCGTACTACCGTGCGTCGTTTACTGGAGACGTTGCAGGCCGAAGGCTACGTGCGCCGCAGTGAATCGGATGACAGCTACCGGTTGACCCTGAAGGTGCGTGAGCTGAGCGAAGGCTTTCGCGATGAACAGTGGATTTCTTCGATTGCTGCGCCCTTGCTGGGTCAATTGCTCCAGCAAGTGGCCTGGCCCACCGACCTGTGCACCCTGGATGGCGACGCGATGGTGATTCGCGAAACCACTCACCGTTTCAGTCGCCTGTCGTTTCACCGTTCGATGGTGGGGCGCCGCTTGCCCTTGCTGATGACCGCGACCGGGCGGGCATACTTTGCGTTTTGCCCGCCGGCCGAGCGGGAAGAATTGATCGAGTTGATGATCAGTCGGGACGACTCGCAGTCGGCGCTGGCGGCGGATCGCCGATTCGTCGAGCGACTGGTGGAGCACACACGCAGCAAGGGCTATGGCGAAAACAACGCGCACTGGGGAGAAGAGCGCAAGATCGCGGCGATTGCGATCCCGGTGATGCATGAGGAGCGGGTGATGGGTTGCCTGAACCTGGTGTATATCGCCAAGGCCATGCCGGTCGAGGAAGCTGCACGGCGGTTTTTACCGGCGATGCAGGAGGTGGTGGAAAAGATTCAGGTCGGGTTGGTTCAATAGCCTTCTCAGGCTCATATGATTTTCACGGGGTTAAGGCACAGGCCATGTGAACAGTGCCAAACCTGTGAGAGCAGGTTTGCCTTCGATGCAGACGCACGGTGCGGCAGGCAAACTGCGGTGCTGCCATCGCGAGCAAGCCCGCTCCCACAAAGGGGGTGCGTGTGGCTAAAGGCGCTGCCAGAGCGCTTCTGCCTGGGGGTTGCGGTTGTCACGCCAGCGCACCAGGATCACTTCCAGATGGTCGGACTCCATGTCCGGGTACACGCGCACCAGTTCACCGCGCTCAATCAGCGGCGCCACCATGCTGTGGGGCATGCACGCCACCCCCTGGCCACTGGCGACCATCGGTTTGAGTGCCTCGGACACCGTGGCCTCGAATACCTGCAGCAAACGCTGAGGCTGGGGGTGACGGTTGATCTGGGTACGCGACAGTTCATGCAATTGCGCACTGCGCGAATAGCTGAGCAGCGGGATCGGTTCGTCGGTCTGGGTGCAATGCGCCGCCAGTTGCGGAGTGGCCACCCAGTACAGCTCGTCATGACCCAGGGACTTGACCTCGAACTCGCTCTGGCGCGAGTAGGGTGCGGTCTTGGTGTCGCGATAGAACAGGATGAAGTCGCAGCGCCCGGACATCAGCGCCATGTAGTAGTCGTCGGTGCTGCGATAGCCCGTGTCGATACGGGTGAACAGCGGCGCCTGCGGGCTGTTCAACTGGCTGATCCAGCCCGGGAAAAAGTTGCACGCCAGGGTATGCAGCGAGGCAAAGGTCAGCGGCCGGTTGAGCACCTTGACGCTTTGCTCGCAGTCGCGGGCCATGCGTACCAGCTCAACGGCATTGGGCAGCAGCGCTTCGCCAGCAGCGGTCAGGCGCACCGGGTTGCGCTCGCGGTCGATCAGGGTCGCGCCCAGGTGGGCTTCCAGCAATTGAATGCGTCGGCTCAGCGCCGATTGCGATGAGTTGCGCATGCTGGCCGCGGCCGTGAACTTGCCGGTATCGGCCAGGGCGAGAAAATCTTCGTACCAGTCAATGTTCATAGACTTATTCCAATATTCGATAGCCCGTCCAGCATAGTGGATCAATTGCCGCTATCCGCGCCATGCCGCCGTCTTTATTGTGCACCTAAACCGCCACCTGCCGTTGGATTGTGGTTGACAGGCATAACAAGAAGAATTTTAAAAGGGCAATGATATGCACAAATTGAATAGGGCCAAGCTTTTGCTGGGGGCTCCGCTGTTGGCCCTGCTGTTGACCGGTGCCCAGGCTGCCCAGGCAGGTGTGCTGGACAAGGTCAAGGCCCATGGCAGCGTGCGCTGCGGGGTCGCAGGTGACAAGCCGGGGTTTTCGCTGATCGATGACAAGGGCCGCTGGACCGGTATGGACGTAGACCTGTGCCGCGCTGTGGCCGCTGCGGTGCTGGGGGATGCAGACAAGGTCGAGTACCTGACCACCACCGCCAAAAACCGCTTTACCGCCCTGGCTTCCGGGGAGATCGACATTCTGTCCCGTGCCGCTTCCTGGACCGCTGAACGCATAGCCAACCTGGGCGTGGACTTCACCACGGTCTGGTTCTACGACGGCCAGGGCTTTATGACCCACGCTGCCGACGGCATCGAGAAACTCACCGACCTGGACGGTGCCACTTTCTGCCTGTCACCGGGCACCACCTCCGAGCAAAACCTGGAGGACTATTTTGGCCGCCGTGGCCTGACTTACAAAACCGTGGTCATCGAAAAAAGCCCCGAACTCTACGCTGCCTTCCAGCGCGGGCGCTGTAACGCCATTTCCAATGACTCTTCGGGGCTGGCGGCGCGTTTGGCGCTGATGAACAACCCCAAGGACTATGCGCTGCTGCCCGAGGTGATTTCCAAGGAGCCGTTGGGGGCCTTTGTCGCACAGGGTGATACGGTCTGGCGCAATATTGTGACCTGGACCGCCTATGCCCTGATGACCGGCGAAGAACTGGGCGTGACCTCGGATAACGTCGACGAGTTGCGTGGCAACAAGAGCGCATCCACCGATATCGCCCGTTTGCTGGGCACCGAAGGCACCATCGGCAAGTCCTTTGGCCTGGACAGTGACTGGGCCTATCGCGCCCTCAAGCAAGTCGGCAACTATGCGCAAATCTACGACCGTAACCTCGGCCAGCAGACGGCATTGAACATCCCGCGCGGCCTCAACCGCAGCTGGAAAGACCATGGCCTGATGTACGCGCCGCCGATTCGCTGAGGGGATTTCTGTGATGTCGACCCATCGTTCGCCCAATCTGCGCCTGTCGAGCGTGCTGCAGCAGGGGCTGGTACTGGCTCTGGTTGCCGCGGTGTTTTATCTGCTCTCCAGCAACGCCGCGCTGAACTTGAAGAACCTCAATATCGCCTCGGGATTCGGTTTTCTGTCCCAGCGCGCAGGCTATGACATCAGCTTCTCGCTGATTGATTACACTCCGGATGCAACCTATGCCCGCGCCTATCTGGTGGGCTTGCTCAACACCTTGCTGGTGTCGGTGCTGAGCATTGTGCTGGCGACCCTGCTGGGAGGTGCGCTGGGCATGGCGCGCGTCTCGGACAACTGGCTGATCAAGCGCCTGAGCGGCACCTGCATCGAATTTTTGCGCAATGTGCCGCTGGTGGTGCATCTGGTCTGGTGGTACGGCCTGGTGCTGGCGCTGCCCGGGGTCAAGCACTCGGCCTCGCTGTTTGGCGTGGTGTTTCTGAACAACAACGGCCTCACACTGCCCTGGCTCGAACAGGGCAGTGTGGTCGGCTGGGGGCTTTTCCTCATGCTGCTGGGCACGTTGCTGGATTATGTGTTTTGCCGCTTGAAGGAAGCCCGCGGGCCGTGGCGCGGTTTTGCTTCCAGGCGCTGGCCCGCGCTGCTGGCCGGGGCGGTGCTGCTGCCCGTGCTGGTGTACGCCTTGAGTGATGCCCATGTGCAATGGGAAGTACCGGTGCAGCGCGGTTTCGGTTTCAAGGGCGGAATCACCCTGGTGCCGGAGATGCTTGCGTTATGCCTGGCCTTGTCGTTCTACAGCGCCAGTTATATCGCCGAGATTGTGCGTGGCGCGATTGAGTCGGTACACCGCGGCCAGTACGAAGCGGCCAGGGCGCTCGGCTTCAAATCCGGTTCCACAATGCGCCAGTTGATCGTACCCCAGGCCATCTACCCGATGATCCCGCAGATCACCAACACGTACCTGAATATCGTCAAGAACTCTTCACTGGGGGTGGTCATCGGTTTTATGGAACTGGTGTCGTCCACCGGCGGAACAACCCTGAACCAGACCGGCCAGGCCATTGAATGCATCGCGCTGGTGATGGGCACTTACTGCCTGATCAGCCTGGTGATCTCCCTGGGGATGAACATCTACAACCACCGTATCGGCCAGAGGGGGCACTGAACATGACCGCAATGAATCAGGCACTGGCAGTCCCGCTGGCACCGCCGCGCTTGCCCTGGGTACAGCGCGCCGCAGCCTGGAGCCGCAGCCAGTTGTTCCCCAGCGTGGGCCACAGCCTGCTGACCCTGGGCGTGCTGGCGCTGCTGTGCTGGTGCATTCCTGCTGCGCTGAACTGGCTGGTATTCGATGCCACCTTCATCGGCAGCAGTGCCAAAGACTGCAACCCCGGCGGCGCCTGCTGGTTGCCGATTACCCAACGCTGGAACCTGTTTGTGTACGGCTTCTATCCGCAAGCCGAACAGTGGCGGGTAAGCCTGGCACTGGTGCTGGCAGGGGCGGCGTTTGTCTTGCTGTTTTTCAAGCGCCTGGACCGTCGCCTGCTGCTGGCGTATCTGGCGTTGCTGCCGATCGTGATGTGGTGGCTGCTCAAGGGCGGTGCCGGTTTGCCCGAGGTGTCTTCGACCAAGTTCGCCGGGATGCTGGTGACAGTATTTCTGGGCACCGCCGGGATGATTTTCGCGCTGCCGCTGGGGATTTTGCTGGCGCTGGGCCGACGTTCGAAACTGCCGGTGGTGCGCATGCTTTGCGTGCTCTATATCGAGCTGGTGCGCTCGGTGCCGGTGATTTCGCTGCTGTTTATGGCTTCGCTGATGATTCAGCTGTTCCTGCCGCCGGATTCGGCCTTCGACATCCTCTTGCGGGTGCAACTGGTGCTGATCCTGTTTACCGCCGCCTATATGGCTGAAACCCTGCGCGGCGGTTTGCAGAACCTGCCCAAGGGCCAATACGAGGCGGCCATGGCGCTGGGTTTTGGTTACTGGAAAACCATGGGCCAGATCATTTTGCCGCAAGTGCTCAAGCAATCCATTGCGCCCTTGCTCACGCAGTTTATCGGCCTGTTCAAAGAGACCACGCTGGTGATGATCGTCGGCGTACTGGACATCGTCGGTATCGCCATGAGCACCGCCGTCGCCCCGGAATGGGTTGAGTACGGCCACGAAATCTACGTCTTCCTGGCGATCTACTTCTTCGTCATCTGTTTTGCACTGTCGCGCTATGCCCGACACCTTGAACAACGTATGGAGCAAAGCCGCTCATGATCAGCAAACCCAAGGCTGATGCCGCCGCAATGGTACGCATCGAACAATTGAACAAGTGGTTCGGCAATGCCCATGTGCTGAAAAACATCTCGCTGAATGTCCATGCCGGGGAAAAAGTAGTGATCTGCGGGCCTTCGGGCTCCGGCAAGTCAACTCTGATCCGCTGCATCAACCAGCTGGAACAACACCAGCAGGGCCTGGTTGTCGTGCTGGGCGAGGAACTTGACGGCAACCTCAAGGGGCTTGAGCGCATCCGCCGCCAGGTGGGCATGTGCTTCCAGCACTTCAACCTGTTCCCGCACCTCACGGTGCTGAAAAACTGCACGTTACCGCAGACTTCCAACCTGGGCGTGCCCGAGGCTGAGGCCATTGAACGAGCGCTGGGCTTGCTGGACAAGGTCAAGATGCGCGACCACGCCAACAAGTTTCCGTCGCAGTTATCCGGTGGCCAGCAGCAACGAATCGCCATAGCCCGGGCGCTGTGCATGCAACCCAAGGTCATGCTGTTTGACGAGCCGACCTCGGCCCTGGACCCGGAAATGATCGCTGAAGTGCTGGACGTCATGACCGGCCTGGCCCAGGAAGGCATGACCATGATCTGCGTGACCCACGAAATGGGTTTTGCACGCAAGGTAGCCGACCGCATTGTCTTTATGGATCAGGGTGAAATCATTGAAGAGGCCCCCCCGGAGCGGTTTTTCTCGGCCCCTGAATCACCTCGAACCCAACGTTTTTTGAGCCAGATCATCAATCACGGAGTGCATGCCCAATGACCCAATCCATTGCGATGGCCTTGCATGGCGGTGCCGGTGTGCTGATGCCCGGTGTTTTGACCCGCGAAGACGAACAGGCGATCCACGCAGCACTGCTGCAGGCGCTCAAGGCGGGTGTCGATGTCCTGGAAAAGGGCGGCAGCAGTCTGGATGCGGTACAGGCCAGTGTGGTTGAGCTTGAAGAGTGCCCCTGGTTCAACGCCGGCAAAGGCGCGGTGTTTACCCACAGCGGTGACCACGAACTGGACGCCGCGATCATGAACGGGGCCAACCTGGAAGCCGGAGCCGTAGCCGGCGTGCATCATGTGCGCAACCCGATATGCGGTGCGCGGGCGGTGCTGGAGCATAGCGAGCATGTGCTGCTGGCCGGTGCCGGGGCGGACTTGTTCCTGTCCGAACAGGCGGGTCTCGAACATGTCAGCAATGACTGGTACGACACGCCCTTGCGTCGTCGCCAGTGGGCTGCGCAACAGCAGCAACCGGAGACGGTGTTGCTGGAGCCGGGTGGTGTGGAGAAAAAATTCGGCACTGTGGGGGCTGTCGCCCTGGACCGTCACGGCCATGTAGCAGCAGCCACCTCCACCGGGGGCATCACCAACAAACGCTACGGCCGGGTGGGTGACTCGCCACTGATTGGCTCCGGCACCTGGGCGGATGACCGCAGCGCGGCGATTTCGGCGACCGGCCACGGCGAGTTCTTTATGCGCACCGTGGTGGCCCACAATATTGCATCGCGTATTCGCCTGGTGGGCTCGAGCCTGGCAGACGCCTGCGAGCAAGTTGTGCAGGGCGAGCTCAAGGAGCTGGGTGGTAACGGCGGCGTGGTCGCCGTGACACCGGGCGGCGAGACCGTGCTGAGCTTTAATACGCCGGGCATGTACCGCGCCTGGCTGGATACTGACGGCGGCCTGCACACCGCCATTTATGCCGAGGACGACTGCCTGCATCGACTTTGAGTGAATTGACCCGCGGGGCGGCTGGAGATTAGTCTCGATCTCCTTTCGCCCCGTGGAATGCATCGATGATCACCTGCTACCTGCGTTACGTGATTGACCCTTACCAACTGGCCGAATTCGAGGCCTATGCCAAAGTCTGGATCCCGCTGGTAGCCAAATTTGGCGGCCAGCATCACGGTTACTTCCTGCCCTCGGAAGGTGCCAATAACATTGCTCTGGCCATGTTTACCTTCCCCAGCCTCGCAGCCTATGAAGACTACCGCGAACGCTCAAAAACAGATGCCGAATGCATTGCCGCGTTCAAACTGGCTGAAGATAATCGCTGTATCCTGAGTTACGAGCGCAGCTTTTTCAGGCCGGTTTTCGACTAACCCCCACTTCTTCAAAGAGGCATGCCCCTATGGCAACTGCATCCGCATTTATTGATATTCCCGCTTCACCCGATCAGGTCTGGCAATTGATCGGTGGTTTCAACTCGCTGCCGGACTGGTTGCCCCTGGTTGCCGTCAGCGAAGCTGGCGAAGGCGGGCGCTTGCGCCATCTGCAGACCGTGGATGGCACGGTGATCGTTGAGCGCCTGCAAACATTCGACAATGCCGGCAAGACCTACAGCTACTCCATTGTCGAGGCGCCGTTTCCGGTGACCGACTACCTGGCGACCTTGCGCGTTGAAGCGCTGGGCGACGGCGCCCGTGTGACCTGGTCGGGGCAGTTCACCCCGGCAGGTGTAAGCACTGAAGCTGCCGAAGAGCTGTTTACCGGGGTCTATCAGGGTGGGCTGGCGGCATTGCGCGGCAATTTTCCCGGCTGATTTGTTGTGGGAGCGGGCTTGCCCGCGATGGTATCGACGCGGTTCGACGGGCACACCGCAGCGCCTGAATCGCAGGCAAGCCAGCTCCCACAGGGCATGTTGTGCTCACATAAATGAGGTTTGCCTGATCATTATTGTGGGAGCGAGCTTGCTCGCGAAGGTATCGACGCGGTGTACCAACTGAACCGCGTCGCCTGAATCGCTCGAGCCCAGTTTCCACATTAAATGCAAGCGCAAAAGTGGGTTGAAAATACCCGTTATCCGTGCCGTGATGGCCATTTCAAATCAACTAAATCTTAAAAAGTGTGGCTATTTAATGACTTAGGTCAGTATTGCCTTGAAATAAAATGTGCAGAATCACTTGTTACTGATTGTTACGATAGGGTAAGATCGCCCTGCGTTCACCTACCACGGTTTATGCATTTTTAAGCCCCAAGTTTCCATCAGCTACTTGGGCTTTTTTTTGCCTGAAATTTGATATTGGATCCAATTTTCGGGCAATAAAAAGGCGCCAATCGCTGGCGCCTTGTGGCAGTTGCCACGCTCTAATAAGCGACTCAGCGCACCAGGCAGGGCTTTTTGTTGTCGTATTTCCAGCCGGGAATCATGTACTGCATGGCCACGCTGTCATCCCGGGCACCCAGGCCCATGCCTTTGTACAGTTCGTGAGCCTTGGCCACGGCGTCCATGTCGATGTCCACGCCCAAGCCAGGCTTTGTCGGAACCTTGATATGGCCGTCGACAATTTTCAGCGGTTCACGGGTCAGGCGCTGGCCGTCCTGCCAGATCCAGTGGGTATCAATGGCGGTGATGTCCCCCGGCGCTGCAGCCGCAACCTGGGTGAACATGGCCAGGGAAATGTCGAAGTGGTTATTGGAATGCGAGCCCCAGGTCAGGCCCCATTCGTGGCACATCTGCGCAACGCGTACCGAGCCCTGCAGGGTCCAGAAGTGCGGGTCGGCCAATGGGATGTCCACGGCCTGCGATTGAATCGCATGGCCCATTTCGCGCCAGTCGGTGGCAATCATGTTGGTGGCGGTGCGCAGGCCCGTGGCGCGGCGGAACTCGGCCATGACTTCGCGCCCCGAATAGCCGTTTTCGGCGCCGCAAGGGTCTTCGGCATAGGCCAGTACCCGGTGCTGGTCGCGACACAGGGCGATGGCTTCCTTGAGAGACCAGGCTCCATTAGGGTCCAGAGTGATGCGGGCATCGGGGAAACGCTCGGCCAGTGCAGTGACCGCTTCGATTTCTTCGCCGCCGCGCAGCACGCCGCCCTTGAGCTTGAAGTCGTTGAAGCCGTAACGGGCTTGTGCCGCTTCCGCCAGGCGCACGATGGCCTGTGGGGTAAGGGCTTGTTCATGGCGCAGGCGTGTCCAGTCATCGCCATCCGCTTCACTGCGGTAGGCCAGATCGGTGTGTTGACGGTCGCCAATATAGAACAGATAGCCGAGCATCTTCACGGCATCCCGTTGCTGGCCTTCACCGAGCAAGGCGGCTACCGGCACGTGCAGAAATTGACCGAGCAAGTCGAGCAGGGCGGCTTCCATTGCCGTCACGGCGTGGATGGTGATGCGCAGGTCGAAGGTTTGCAGGCCGCGCCCCGCCGAATCCCGTGCGGCGAAGGTGCTGCGCATGGCGTTGAGGACAGCCTGGTAATTGCCGATGGGCTGGCCAATCACCAGGCTACGGGCGTCTTCCAGGGTTTCGCGGATGCGTTCGCCACCGGGCACTTCACCCACGCCGGTATTGCCGCTGCTGTCCTTGAGGATAACGATATTGCGGGTAAAGAAGGGGCCGTGGGCGCCGCTCAGGTTGAGCAGCATGCTGTCATGGCCCGCCACCGGGATCACCTGCAGGCTGGTCACGATCGGAGCTTGGCTGGCGTGGTGTTGATGGTCGGCATTCATGGTCTGGTCCTTGTCAGGCAGTTTGCAGGGCGGTGGGGTTCACGGCCGTGGGTGTGGGTTTGGTTTTGGCAAAGAACACAATGAGTGCCGCAATGATCGACGTGCCGGCCAGGCCATAGAGCCCGCCCTGGATCGAGCCTGTGGTTTGTTCCAGAAACCCGAAGGTGGTGGGGGCGACGAAGCCGCCGAGGTTGCCGATGGAATTGATCAAGGCAATGACTGCCGCCGCGATACGTGCATCCAGGTAGCCTTGGGGAATGGGCCAGAACAGCGCCGAGGCCGACTTGAAGCCGATGGCGGCAAAGCAGATGGCGATAAACGCAAAGATCGGCCCGCCGGTGGTGGACATAAACATGCCGATGGCGGCAATCACCAGGGCGGCCGCCACCCAGGCCTGCTGGAACCTGAATTTGCTGGCCAGCGAGGCAAAGGCATACATGGCAATGATTGAAATCAGCCACGGGATCGAGTTGTAGAAGCCCACCTGGATATCGCTCAGGTCACCCATTTTTTTGATGATGCTCGGTAGCCAGAACGTGGCCGCGTAAATGGTCAGCTGGATACAGAAGTAAATCGCGCAGAACAGCATGATCTGGCGGTCCTTGAGCAGCATGCCCAGGGTCGGCTTGGCGGTGTTGGCGGCATCGCGTTCACGCTGTTCGCGGTCAATTTCGTTAACCAGCGCATCTTGCTCTGCAAGGCTGAGCCATTTGGCGTCATGGGGTTTTGAGTCCAGCCAGAACCACACAAACACGCATAGCACCACCGAGGCCATACCTTCGATGATGTACATCCACTGCCAGCCGTGCAGTCCCATGCCGGTGATTTGCAGCAGCAGGCCGCTCAGTGGTCCCGAGATCAGCGAGGCCAGTGCCGAGCCGCTGAGGAAGATGGCAATCGCCTTGCCGCGTTCGGCGCCCGGCAGCCAGCGGGTGAAGTAATAGATCACGCCCGGGAAGAAGCCCGCTTCGGCGACGCCAAGCAGAAAACGCAGGATATAGAAGTGGGTTTCGTTCTGGATAAAGGCCATCAGGGTGGCGGTGATACCCCAGGTGAACATGATCCGGGTGAGCCAGATGCGGGCGCCGACTTTTTGCAGCAGCATATTGGACGGCACTTCAAACAGTGCGTAGCCGATGAAAAACAGCCCGGCACCGAAACCATAGGCGGCGGCACCAATACCCAGATCGTGCTCCATGTGGCTGCGTACGAAGCCGATGTTTACCCGGTCGATGTAGTTGACGATAAACATGATGACGAAAAGTGGCAGTACATGCCTCTTCACTTTTTGGATCGCACGCGCCAGGACGGGGTCGTTGGCGTGTGCAGCAGACGGATTGCTGGAAGTGTTCACAATTCAAAGCCCCACTGATTATTTTTATGCGGGTTGTGTGTGCTGCAGATGGCTCTGCAGTTGCCAGACATCATACGAGTTGGTTTTTTCCCTAGCAATGCTATGAAACAAACGAAAAAGTTATAAAAGATGCAGGTTTAGATACCTTTTATGAGGTTTTATCGCTGTTTAGAGCGTTTTAAAGCCTGATGTCAGGTTCGGAAACGTATCTGCCTGAGGAGCAAAGTTCGTTCAAAACCCAATTTTTTCTGAGATTTATATAACTTGTCATACATGCTGGGGTGCTAGTATCAAGCGGTCTTGTACGAATGGATTTGCCCCATGCATGACCCCCAGAATGCGCCGCTGCGCAAGCGTTCACCGGGCCTGGCCCACGACATCGTGGCCGAGCTGACCCAGCGAATTTTGCTGGGCCAACTGGCGCCCGGCGAGAAGCTGCCTTCCGAGTCGGCCATCGTGCGCGAGCACGGTGTAAGCCGCACGGTGGTGCGTGAAGCGATTTCAAAATTGCAGGCATCCGGGCTGGTCGAAACCCGTCACGGCATTGGTACCTTCGTGCTTGAGCGCGATCCGCGCCAGGGTATCCACCTGAGCCGTGATACCGCAGCCAGCGTGCGCGGTATCGTCGAATTGCGCCTGGGCCTGGAGACCCAGGCTGCGGCGCTGGCCGCGAGGCGGCGCACGGAGGAGCAACTGCTGCAGATGCGCCAGGCGCTGGATGACCATCAAAGCTCACTGGCCAACAACGACAGCAGCGTCGAGCCGGACCTGCGTTTCCACCAGTTGATCGCTCAGGCCACGGGCAACGCTTATTTCACCGATATCATTGCCCAGTTGGGGCGTTCGGTGATTCCGCGTACCCGGATCAATAGTGAAGAGCGCGGTGATGCCGATCTCAAGCAGTTGGGGCAAATGGCTGTGCTGGAACATGAGGCGATCTTGCGCGCGATCCGCCGTCAGGACCCCGACGCCGCCCGCGCCGCCATGCTGCTGCATTTGAGCAACAGCCTGGAGCGCATGGCGGGGGGGTGAGGGCTGTCACTTCAACGCCATATCCTCAGGATTGATCTGTTTCCAGGCTTGCAGCACCACCTGCGCTTTGGGCTCCTGGCCGCTGTCGAGGTAGAACTGGATCAACGCCAATCGCGCATCGCGAAACGCCGGCTGGCGCTTGAGCAGTTCTTCCATTTGCGCGCAGGCCTGTTCGAGCTGACCGCTCTGGTGCAGGGCCACCGCCAGCACATAGCGGTACTGACTGTTGTCCGGTTCCAGTTTTACGGCTTGCTGCAAAGCTTTCATCGCTTGTTCGGGCTGGCCACCGCGAATCAATGCCAGCCCCAGGCTGTGTTGCAACAACGCTGCCTGCGGTTGTGCCTTGATCGCGTCGTTGAGCAGGGTCGAGGCCTCGGCACTGCGCCCACTGGCTTCCAGCCATTGGGCCAGAGTGACCAGCGCCGGGTAGAAGTCCGGGTCGCGCAGCAGGGCGGCGCGCAGTCTGGCCTCGACCTCGGCATTGCGCCCGCTGGCCTGATACAGCATGGCCAGGTTGAGGTTGGACTCGGCCCGTTCGGCCAGGCTCAGCTGCACGCTTTCGTATTCACCGATGGCCTTGTCCCACGCCACTTGATTCGTGCCCAGGCCATTGCGCGCAGCGCCCTGCAAGTTGCGCGCGGCGATGATGCGCACTGCACGCACGCTGTCACTCAACAATGGGCTGAGCAACGCGACCCGCTCTGCCGGAGGCAAGAAAGCGCTCACTGCCCGCACCGCGCTTTCCCGTACTTGCGGGGCAGGGTGGTTGAGGTCCTTGCTGGCCAGTTGCAGTGCGGATTCGCTGGGGTAGTTGGCCAGTTCAGCCAACAACGTGGCGCGTTGAATCGCTGGCAGGTTGCTGCGCCGCAATTGCTCGTAGAGCGCCTGCGCAGCACCCGGCCGGCCGCCGCGGATCAGCCACAGGCTTTCATCGTACCGGGCTGCTTGCGGTGCATCGTGGGCGGTCCAGAGCTTGAACTGCTCCGTCACCCTGTCACCGGCCTTGCCCTGATGGCAGCCCAGGCAGGCATCCGTTGTGCCCAGGGCGTTGGCCCGCACCGGGTTGGGGATGCTGAAGCTGTGGTCATGGCGATAGTCGTTGCCCATGTAGAACTTGCCGGGCATATGGCAATCCACACATTGCGAGCCCGGTTGGCCTTCGGCATGGCGATGGTGGTCGATGGCGTCATAGTTCTTCGCGTGCAGGCCCTTGCCATCAATCCCGGCAATGGCTGCTTTGCCGGCCGTGTTGTGGCATTGCAGGCACAGTGCATTGCCCGCTGCCTTGAGTTCGGTGCTGTGGGGGTTGTGGCAGTTACTGCAACGCACGCCCTTGTCGAACATCTTGCTTTGCAGGAACGAGCCGTGTTCGAACACCTCGTCCTTGATCTTGCCGTCCAGTGCGTACAGCTCGCGGGTCAGTACGCTGGGCAGGTAGTCGTCCATCAGCCGCTTGCCCACGGTAAAGCCATCGCCCAGCGGGGCGCGGCGGGCATGGCAGCGGGCGCAGGTTTCGAGTTCTACCGTGGCGTCCTTGCTTTTAAGGTCGACGTCAAAGCCGCTGTGGGGCAACGGGTTGTTTTCCGTGACAGCACGCAGATGGCTGGACGCCGGGCCGTGACAGGCCTGGCAACCGACGCCGAGACTGTTCCATTGGCTGTTGAAGCTGTTGCTGGCGGCATCAAAGTTACGTTTGTAGCCGGTGGTGTGACATTCGACGCACATAAAGTTGGCGTTCTGGTTCGGTTTGCTCCAATGCAGCGGGTTCTTGAAGCTCACCCCCTGGCCTGGGTACAGATGGAACCAGCGGTGTTTTTCGGTATCCCAGGCCACCCCCAGGGCTTGCAGTCTGCCGTCGCCAACTTCGATCAAATACTGCTGCAACGGCGCAATGCCGAAGGTGTAAGCGACCTTGAAGTCGGCGGGTTTGCCATCCAGCCCCGGCGTATTGACCCAGAACTCGTCGCCCTGGCGAAAAAACCGGCTGTTTTCGCCTTCGCCCTTGAACGTGGCATTGCTGAAGTCGGCCAGTACGGTCTGCGGCGCGGCCACCTGCATGGCCAGTTGATGATGAGAGCCTTGCCAGTCCTTGACCTGGGCGTCGTGACAACCCTGGCACTGTTGCTCGTCGACCATCTGCGCCGGGGCGACGGGCTCGGCCACCGCAGCCGTGGCCAGCACCTTGGGCTCATACACCGGCGCCGGGCGGCTGAGATAAAACCATAACCCGCCCAGCACCACCAGCAACACGGCAGCGCTTACGGGTAACAGGTAACGGCTCATCAGGGTGGGGCGCGAATCAGGTGGGTTTGCAGCTTTTATAGTTTTAGTTTTGGGCATTGCGACTTCCGTATCCAAAAGGCTCTAGCGTTCACCGACAAACCAGCGGTAATAGGGGTTGGCGCCATCGCCACGCATTACTTCACGGATATCCCGGCTCCATGCCTCGCGGTCGCCATCATAGGCATGCAGGCTGGAACGGTAAAACTGCATCAGGCGTTGCTGTTGGCTGTGCATGCGCTCGACAAACTCCGGGGCGGCGTTGAGCAACGGTATCGGTTGGCGCAGATCGAGCAGCGCCGGCAGCACCCGGCTGATTTCTTTGCTGCGCACCCACGGAGCGTACTCGATACGCGGTTGGTCGTCCGTGACGGCCGGCGCATCTGCAGCAAAGCGCACCAGCCCTTCACGGTCGGTCACCCAGGTTGCCAGCAGTGCCGCTGGCGAAGCGACGCCCACATCCTGCAGGGCGCTGCGTACACCCGGTTGCCCGAAACGGGCGCTGATGCGCGCGGCATCCAGTTCAATGGGCTGCAATGAACCCACCAGCAGCATTTCGTGAAACTCGCTGGTCCATAGCGTGGCGTAAGGGAATACGTCGAGAAAACTGCGCACCAGCGAACGCGAGTCGTCGATATTCTGCGTCGGCAACGGCAGCCATTGCGCAACTATCCCTTGCGGGTGCAGGCGCTGTGCAGCCAGTTGATAGAAGTCCCGCGAGTACAGATTGACTACGCCGGCGGCGGAGGGCGGTGGTGGTTCGAGGGTGATCAGGTCATAGCGCTGTTCGCTGCGCAGAAGTTCCTGGCGACCGTCGCGCAAACGCACCTGCAAGCCGGGGTTGGAAGCCGCAGCGAAGTTGCCTTTGAACAGGGTTGAAGCCTTGACCACCGAGGGCAATAACTCGGCCACCACCCGTTGTTGCAGTCCCGGGTAACTCAACAGGGCCCCGGCAGTGATCCCGGTGCCAAAGCCGATCACCAGCGCCGAGCGTGGTTCGCCGTTGTGGATCAACAGCGGCAACAGGGCCTGGATACGCATGTAGCGCAGTGAAGGCATGGCATCACCGGTGTTGGACACGCCCTGGATATACAGGCGATGGAAGCGGCGTTCACCCTTGCCCTGGGCCACGACGGCGACGGTGCCGCCGCGACCTTCCTGGTAAAACACCAGCTCACCGTTACGGGCTCCGGGCAGCAGTTCGGCGAGGCGCTCAACCGGCGTTAAGACGGCTACCAGCAGCGCTGCCAGGCTGAACGCAACGACTGCCTGGCGATGGCCTTTCTTGACCCGGTGCCCCTGCTGTACCGCGATCAAACCTACTGCAGCGGCGATGACTGCCAGCATGCCGAGCGTATGTACCAGCCCCAGCCAGGGGATCAGGACAAAACCGCAGAGGGCAACGCCGACGATCCCGCCCAGCGTGTTGAACGCCACGACTGCACCGACATCCCGCCCGATCCGGCCGGGGCCGACGCACAGGCGCAGGGCTATCGGGAACGCTGCGCCCAACAGCAACGTAGGGATAAACACAATGCTCAGTGCAGCCACTGCGAAGCGGGCGCTCATGCCCAGCAACACACTGCCACCCAAGGCCAGTGCCGCAGTCTCTGCCTGGGTTTGCAGCAGGATCAGCCAGCGTCCGAGCAGGGCAACTTCCAGCAGGGCAACCAGTCCGGCCCCGGCAATCAGCAAGGCAAACACACCCCAGGGATCGCGTAGCCGATCAACCCGGCGCGCCATCAGGCTGCTGCCGATAAACAGTCCGGTCAGGTAAGTGGCCAGCACCACGGCAAAGGCGTAGGTACGGGTGCTCATGAACTGAACGATCGATTGCGACCAGACCACTTCGTAGCCCAGTGCCACACCGCCCGCGATGGCATACAGGGCCATGGCCAGCCGGGCCGGTTTGTGTGCCGCGCTGGTCGCCACCGGATCGGCGACAATGGTGTGCTGCCCGCGTTGCAACCACAGGGCACCCGCGGCGGCAATCAGGTTGAGTACGGCGGCTACAACGGCACTGGCGAAAACACCGAGGCTGGCAATCAGGATAAAGGCGGTCAGCAGAGTGCCGACAATCGTCCCGCCGGTATTGGCGGCATACAGGCGGCCACCGGCCTGGCCCAGATGTTGCGGCTCGGATGCCAGTGCGCGTATCAGCACTGGCAGCGTGCCGCCCATCAAGAAGGCGGGCAGCCCCACCAGCAGCAATGGCAGCAACCAGGCGGGCAGGCCGATCCGTTGTTCGAGCCAGGCGAATGGCGCCGCGGCCATACCCAGCCCCAGCGTGGCGCCGATGCCGAGCACGGCCACACCCACTTCAAGGCCCGCATACAACAGCAAGGGTTTGCCCAGGCGGTCGGCGCAGCGGCCAAACAGCAGCCCGCCAAGGGCCAGCCCGGCAAAGAAGGCGCTGATGCCGGTGGTGATGGCGTACACCTCGACACCGATCACCAGCGACAGTTGTTTGATCCACAGCACCTGATAGATCAGGGCGGCAGTACCGGAAATAAATAGCAGCAAGGCAGTGGCAGACAATGCAGTACGGCTGGGCGGTAAGGGTGACGGCATTGCGCGGGAGCCTTGTGCAGAAGGAATTCGGGAAGAAGTCGTTACCCCGTGTGGGAGCGGGCTTGCTCGCGATGGAGGCGGCGCGATCTGACAGATGCAGTGCGTCGAGACAATCGCGGGCAAGCCCGCTCCCACAGGGCAGGTTTACTGCGCTGGCTGATTTTTCATTTTTTCCGCAATCTTGGCGTCTACCGCTGCCCGTACCTGATCGATACTGAAGCTTGGCGGCTTCTGGCTTGGCGGGTAATCGACGAAGGTTTCCAGGAAGTTGGCCGCCTTCATGATTGCCAGTTCGTTCAAGTAGACGTTTTTCGTGCTCCAGTCGTAATACTGATCGGAGACCACGTCAGCCCGTTCGAACGGGTCCATGCGCAGGTTGAAGATTTTCGGCACCCGCAGGCATACGAAAGGTTCGCTCCAGACCTTGAAACCGCCCGGTTCGCGTTGCTCGCAGAACACCACTTTCCAGTTGTCGAAACGCATCGATACCAGCATGCCGTCATCGTTGAAGTAGTAGAACTCGTTGCGGTTGCCCTTGGGTTGTTCGCCGGTCAGGTACGGCAACTGGTTGAAACCGTCCAGGTGCACCTTGAAGTTGTTGCCACCTGCCACCGGGGCCCAGCCCTTGAGCAACTTGTCTTTGACATCGGCATCGCCAGCCACCGCGAGCAGGGTCGGGAACCAGTCCAGCCCCGAGAACATCTCGTTACTCACTTCGCCAGCCTTGATTTTCCCCGGCCAGCGCACGATTGCCGGGACACGGAAGGCACCTTCCCAGTTGGAGTTCTTCTCGTTCCGGAACGGCGTGGTGGCCGCGTCCGGCCAGGAGAACTGGTTCGGCCCGTTGTCGGTGGTGTAGACCACGATGGTGTTGTCGGCGATTTTCAGGTCATCGAGGGTTTTCAGCAGTTTGCCGACGTCGCCGTCATGCTCAAGCATGCCATCGGCGTACTCGTTGCCGGGCATACCACTCTGGCCCTTCATCGAGTCGCGCACGTGGGTAAAGACGTGCATGCGCGTGGTGTTCATCCACACAAAAAAAGGCTTGTCGGCCTTGGCCTGCTTTTCGATGAACTCCTGCGCGGCCGCGGTGGTTTCGTCGTCGATGGTTTCCATGCGCTTGGCGGTCAGGGCCCCGGTGTCTTCAATCTTGCCGTCGGCAAAACTGTGGATCACGCCACGGGGCGAGGTGGCCTTGACGAAAGCCGGGTCATCCTTGGGCCAGTACGGGCGTTCGGGTTCTTCCTCGGCATTGAGGTGGTAGAGGTTGCCGAAAAACTCGTCAAAACCATGATTGGTCGGCAAGTACTCGTCGCGGTCGCCCAGGTGGTTTTTACCGAATTGTGCAGTGGCGTAGCCCTGGGATTTGAGCGCCTGGGCGATGGTGATATCGCGCTTTTGCAGGCCTACCGGTGCTCCCGGTATGCCGACTTTGGACAGGCCTGTGCGCAGCGGCGTCTGCCCGGTGATAAACGACGAGCGCCCGGCGGTGCAGCTGTTCTCTGCGTAGTAGTCAGTGAACTCACTGAGGTGGCTTGGAGACCAGATGGGGTGGGCACCGTAGCATGTGGCATCACCATTTGATACTGCCTTGTCACACTCTATGAGCCGCTCTTGGGGTCCTTATCGTGCGCCCGTGCCTGAGCCTTTCCGTGCGCTCGCGAGGGTCCCTACCGCGCCTGTGTGCGCCTGAGGGCCTACGGGGGTAAACGTGCCCGCAAAGCATTAAAGGTGGTCACTCACATTTTTCTCCCAGATTCCCAAAGGGGTGCCTTTTGTCCGCTTTGAGGTTCCTGTAAGGCGCTGCTGTGTTGATTCTGAGAGCTGAGCAGGGTGATTGCCCGCGAGAATTCACACAGGAGTGCCCTAAGGGAAGGCCATTGAGACCAGTACTGCGTCATTGTCCATTGCCGTTATGCTTGTCAGCACCTCCGAGAGGACCTCAGCGATAAGCTCAGCGAACCCTTCAGGGACAGCGATACTGGACATCATTGCGACCAAGGCTACGGTCTTCCAGAAGCTCTTTGAGGCAAGGACTGTTTTCATTAATTTGATGGTCATGGTCGTCACGGTTTACCTCCTTCTACTGTGATGAAATAACGTAACATTAAGAAGACCCCAGAGGACCCTGTTAGAGGCCTTTGAGGTATTCATTGCAATGGCTTGTTAGGCCAAGGTCACACGAGTGACCATAGGGAAATCGACCAGCTCTACTTGGAGCTTCTCTTTAGGGTCAGCAGGGTTTGCCAGCTTGAGCTGTACCTTGGCCTGTGTCACCACATCAGCCACACCAATGACCTCTACGTCCCACGCCATTGCGTTAGGGTTACGGGTCGCATGGATCTGCCACACAGCACCGTTGGAGTCCTTACGAAAGCTCAGTGAGGCCATACCCTTAGGCAACATGAAGATGCCCAAGTCTGCACCCGAGTAGAACTGAGAGCCACAGCCCAAGAGGTCCTCTACGTCCGACAGGCCAGCACGCTGAGCAGCACGCTCAAGACCAGCTACTTCTTTAGCAGGGATCAGCAACACAAAGTCAGACAGCGAGGTGCCAACTGCTTGGTTGATGTTCATGGTCAGACCATCAATGATGTCCTCAGCGCGCTCGCGAGGGTTCTTAGAGAGACCTGTAAGGGCCTTGACCTCAGTGGACGAAGAGGTGGTCAGGATCTTGGCAATGGTCGCACCACAGGACATCTCGAAGTCCTTCAAGAGCTTCTCAGCGGTCTGCGTCAAACCATTGAGGGTGAAGCCCGACATGATGTGATGGTCCAAGAAGGTCTGACGAAAAGAAAACAGAGCGGCCTGAGGGGTGGCCTCACAGAACAGGAAGTCACCAGCGACGGCCTCGCCTTTAGTGAAGGTCGAATCGTCATAGATGGACTTGCGCGGGTCGAACTCAACACTTCGATCTTGCATCAGAACGATCTGTTGGGTGGTCGGCTCGGTGCCCTTAGGGCGGAACTCACAGGGAATCGCTTCTTCAGCGCCTTCTTCCCAGTCTCCACCGTTGAAGTATTCATCGAGACCATCTGTCAGGGCCTTCACATAGGCCGCTGCATCAGTGCCTGCGCCACCTTTGATGGTGGTCTCTGTGTTGAACTGAATGGTCCCACCTTGTTCGGTGATAGCGGTGGACCACGTTGTAGGCTTAACGTATTCGTATGGTTTCATGTTTGATAATCTCCTGAATTGAATTCTGTTTAGGGAAGCCCTGAGAGGGCTCAAAGGCTCCTTGTAGTCAACTGTTAGTTACGGCGAGCTGCACGAATGGCGTTGCCGTGTTCACGGATAGCCGCTGCTTGCTTCTCTTTGGCCTCACGAGCACGAGCTACCTCAAGACGTGTCGGAGCCTTGTAGGATGCAAAGCGGTCCGCATGGAACTGGGCATCACGTTGTCGAGCAGCTTCACGCAGACCAGCCGCATGGATCTCTTGGCGGGCCACTGAGGTCTGATCAGGGAATGCTGAGGTGCTCAGACCAGCCTCCATGAACTGCTTGATGATCGAAGTGATAGCGCCGTGGTTCTTGCCCACAGCAGCCAGCAAGCCTGCCAACATCACGCCTTCGGCATATGCCTTAGTCACAGTTTGGCCTTGAATAGTCAGGGTCTTATCGGTATGTACGATGTCGAGTTTCATATTGGGTTCTCCTTTGAGAGACCCTTAAGTCAAACCTTGCCGCCATGATCGCGTGACCAATGGGGAAAGGAGACCCGCACGGGATCAACAAGGTTTGCTTAAAGGTATTGGATTGAAGGTGGTTTCTGGACTTGCCCCTACCAAACCGGACACCAAGTCCCCGTTAAATTGATGCTGCCGCTAAGCGCCTGAACTCCCTCG